>NZ_LZZL01000160.1:0-5741 GCF_002006495.1 Clostridium sp. BL-8 | reverse complement strand
ATATGAAAATAAATAACGAGTCCCAAATAGCCTTGCAAGTGGACTTGTTATTTATTTGATAGTGCCTAAGCAAACCCAAAGGAAGAAAGAGAGTGAAAATAATAGTGAATACTAAGGAAAGAAGAAGAGGCATAATGCTAATACTTTTTGCAGCTATGCTATGGGGAGTATCAGGCACGGTTGCTCAATATTTATTTCAGCAAAAGGGCTTTAGTTCAGAATGGCTGGTAGATATTCGATTATTAGTATCAGGAGTAATTTTATTATTATATGGTTCAATAAAAGATAAGGGAAAGATATATGAAGTTTGGAAGACAAAACATGGCCGCATTAATATTTTATTATTTGGTATTGTAGGCATGCTAAGTGTTCAATATACATATTTTGCTGCGATTAAATATGGAAATGCAGCAACAGCAACTATACTTCAATACTTATCACCAGTGATAATAACTTTATATTTAGCTGTTAGGATGAAAAAGTGTCCAAGCATACAGGAAATTACAGGGATTGCATTAGCGATGCTTGGGACATTCCTTATAATTACAAAAGGAAATATTCATAGCATAGCCATTTCTAAGACAGCATTATTTTGGGGAATCAGCTCTGCTTTTGCAGCAGCTTTTTATACAATCCAGCCTAAGTATTTATTGAAAAAGTTTGGTTCAACAAGTACTGTTGGATGGGGGATGATTATTGGAGGAATAGCTTTTGCTTTTGTCCACAGTCCTTGGAATTTTACAGGAGAATGGTCTATAGAATCAATATTAGCAGTTATATTTGTAGTTTTATTTGGAACTTTAATTGCATTTTATTGTTACTTGGAAAGTTTAAAGTATGTACAACCAACAGATGCAAGTATATTATCTTCCGCTGAACCATTATCTGCCGCTTTTTTATCTGTATTATGGCTTAAGGTTTCTTTAGGAATGGCAGAGTGGATAGGAACCATATGTATTATAGTTACAATAATAATGTTATCTTTTGTAAAGACTAATAAGTAAAAGGAATAATGAAGTTAGCAGGAGGATTTTATGGATAATAAGAAAATTCAGTATCATACTAATAGGATAGCTAAGTTTCTCGCAGTTAGGGATATTAATAATTTGGAATGCAAAGAACTAGAAAGAGCATTTGGAATAAAAAAAGTAGATGTATTAGTTTTACTCGGAAATTCTATTCCACATACGATAGAGTGTGCAGTTAATGCTTATAAAAATAACTTATGTGATAAAATTTTGATTAATGGAGGAATAGGACATTCTACTGAGCTATTAAGAAATGAGATAAGGAAAGATAGCAAGTTTAATTTCATAGATATTGAAAACAAAGCTGAAGCTGATATATTTTATGAAATCATGACTAAAATTTATAATGTGGATTCAGATAAAATTATTGTTGAAAATAAATCTACTAATTGTGGCGATAATGCAAAAAAAGCAGTAGAATTATTAAATGAGTTATCTATTTCATATAATTCTCTACTTTTAATTCAGGATCCTACCATGCAGCTTAGGACATATGCATCATTCTTGAAATATGTAGATATTAAAAATGTAAAGATAATAAACTATTCTCCATTTATTCCGAGTATTAATTGTGATTTAATATTAAATAATAAAGATATTAAAGGTATTTGGGATGAACAAAGATATTTTGAACTTATTATGGGAGAAATACCAAGATTAAAAGATGATGTTAATGGTTATGGACCTAATGGAAAAAATTTTATTGCACATATAGATATTCCAAGAGAAATTGAAGATGATTATGACGTATTAAAAAATTTGAATAATAATAATAAGTTTTCAGCAAGGTGTGAACTATAGAGCAGGAGGGATTTGTTTTGGAAGAAAATGTTAAAATAAAAGCTAAGGATACAAAGATGTATAAGTTTTTTAAGGAATGGGTAGTGCCAATAGTCTGTGCTTTAGCTATAGCATTTCTATTAAGAAAATTTGTATTTTTTAATGTCTATGTACCAACAGGTTCAATGATTCCAACTATAAATAAAAATGATAAAGTATTAGTAACTAGAATAATGAGTCTTAATAGTTTAAAAAGAGGAGATATAATAGTGTTCGATTCTGATGAACTTGGAGAAACACTAGTAAAAAGATTAATAGGACTTCCCGGCGATAAAATAGATATAAAAAACGGAGAAGTGTTTGTAAATGGAAATAAGTTGGAAGACGATTATGTAAAAAATAAAGATAAATATAATGGATCTTTTGAAGTACCAGAAGGAAAATATTTTTTTTTAGGTGATAATAGGCCAATATCAAATGATGCAAGGTACTGGAAAAATCATTACATAGATGGATCAAAAATAGAAGGAAAAGCACAATTTATATTCTATCCATTTAATGATTTTGGAAAATTAAAATAATAAAATGCAGCTTAGATTAAGCTGCATTTTTTCTTTTTATGCTAATCAGAGGAATAGAGATTAATGCATTAATATATTTAACAATAGTAGTATATATTATGTATTAATTATCATTTAAATCAATTAAAAAAGTAGCTTTTAAGATTATTATTTCATATTTTGTTGTATAGAAATAATTTTAAGAAGGAAGTCGGAAATATGTTAAAAACAATCTTAAAACCAATAGAAGTAATATTAAAAAGCAGGATAGAACAATCAGGATTAAAAGATGAATTTGCAAAATATCCAGAGTATGTTGCAAAAGCAAAAGAAATTTGGGATATGATAGATAAGGATTTTGGAATTTCAAATACAATAGAGAACATGTTGAAGATAAAAATAGATAAATTTGATGAAACATTAAATAAAAAATTCCCAGAATTGAAAAGTGAAGATATTACTAAATTAAAGGAAAGCATAATTGGTGAATTTAACGAAAATAAGGGAAAAGTATTAAATCAAGTTTATGCATTTAAAGAATTTCAAGATCTTTATACTAAATTGCAGGAAGAAAACGAGAAACTTAAAGAGCAGTTAGGAAAGATTCAAGAAGTATTACCTTCAAATGTTAATACGGAATCAATTAAAGATAAAAAGTAAAGCTTATTGTAATGTAGGAGGAATACAATAAGGTTGAAGAAGCGGAACAATTGATGAATTTTTGCATATATTATTCTTAGTATTATGAATTAGTATAACAGTCTAGAGATGACTGTTATACTAACAATCTAATATTTTCATTGTAATCCTCCATAGCATTGCAGTAATCCTATTATTTAAATTGTAATGCAAACTTTTAAAATCTTCTTCATAATTTAGGATGGTAGACGACATCTGTTTGCTATCCTTAAATTTTTCTGTTAAATAAGAATTTATTGCAGCAAGGTTATAGTTTATATTAATTTAATTCTTTTTTTCTTTTATAAAATATAAAAAAATTTTAACAGGATCTACGGTAAGTTCTTTTGATAATTTTAAAATAAGATTAACATTTGGATTACAAAGAGAAGGGTGTTTCTCTAATTTTGACAAATATCCTTTGCTAATTCCTAAATTTCTGGCTAATTTTGACTGAGTAATTCTTTTTTCTTGCCGCGTTTCTTTTATCACATTTATCACCTCGTATTATCAAGCTCAAAAATGGTCGAAAGTTTCCTGGGAGTAAACTTTTTTTGTTGTATAATGTTTTTATAAGGGATAATCACTAAATATAGGTTTCTAGAGAAGCTTTAATTCATGTATTTTCTACAACAAGATTATTGTATAACTTTTTACTTGTCACTAATTAAGTTTTTTTGACAACAAAGTAAAAATAAGTTGTTATGATTACAAATTTAATTGTGTAACTTTACATACGGTTTTTAAGCATAATAAATTAAAATTATTAATTTATAAAAAAATTTTTAATTAAAAATTTATGAAATGTGATATTGTACAAGCTAAAGCATCAATGGAAAACAACAATATACTGATTGTGCCTAAGACTTATCTGGAGAGTGAATAATGAGGGAGAATAGTAAGCTTGATGAATTAAGAGACGAATTGAACGAGATGATAAATAATAACTTGGATCCTAAGGAAATTTTAAAGTTAAGCCAAGAATTAGATGTTTATATAGTGGAAGAAATGAAGAAAGACTACGAGATACTAGATGAATAATAAAATAAGAAGCAAATATATTTTTTATGCAATAATATATTTGCTTCTTATTTCTTTTAACAAGGGGAAAAATTATAATAATTATATTTTAATAGGAAATAATTAATATACAATCTATTATATATGATATAATATTTAATATCACTTAATACAGTGTCAACTAGTAGAAGATATATAACAACTTAGGAGGGAAACTATCAATATATGATAACTATAATAAGTATTATCATTGCAATCTTACTTGTATTTATGAATGGTTTTTTTGTGGCAACAGAATTTGCAATGGTTAAGGTAAGAAAATCAAGGATAGAAACACTAGCGATAGAAGGAAGTAGAAATGCAAAGTATGCTCTAAAAGTCGTTAAAGATTTAAACTCATACTTATCTGCATGTCAGCTTGGAATAACTTTAGCTTCATTAGGACTTGGTTGGATTGGAGAACCAGCAGTTTCAGAAGCACTTAGCCCATTATTTAGTTTGCTAAAGTTATCTGAAAGTACTGTATATTCAATTTCTTTTGTTTTAGGGTTTTCAATCATAACTGGACTTCATATTGTACTTGGGGAACTCACACCTAAATCATTAGCTATTATAAATACAGAAAGTATAGCAATGTATACGGCTTTTCCGCTTATAGCATTTTATAGATTAACTTATCCAATAATGTGGACTTTTAACCATAGTACTAATTTAGTATTAAGAATATTTGGAATTTCACAAGTTGAAGAACATGAAGCAGCACATACAGATGAAGAAATAAAGCTTTTAGTAGAGGATAGCTACAAACATGGTCTAATCGATCAAACAGAGTTAACTTTTGTAGATAACATATTTGATTTTTCAGAAAAAACTGTAAGAGAGATTATGATACCGCGTACTGATATGGCATGTATTTTTATTGAAGATACCTTTGATGAAATTATTGAATATGTATTGAAAGAACAATTAACTAGATATCCAGCATGTAGAGACAGCAAAGATAATGTTATTGGTTTTATACATATTAAGGATTTATTTAAACTTAAATTTGAGGGTAATGAAAACATAGAAGAAATCATTAGAGAGATAAAATTTGTTCCAGAGTCATTATCAATCAGTGAATTATTTAAGACCTTTAAAAAAGAAAAAGCGCAAATGGCCATAATTATTGATGAATTTGGAGGAACCTCAGGACTAGTAACTACTGAAGATATTCTAGAAGAGATAGTTGGTGAAATTCAAGACGAATTTGATGATGATGTGGAGGAAGAAATAAGAAAGAATGAAAATGGAAGCTATGTTGTAGATGGAAGAGTTCATATTGGAGATATTAATGAACTTCTAGATATAGAAATTGAAGTTGAAAACATTGATACTATTGGAGGCTGGATTTATTCACAGTTAAAATCATATCCTAAGCCTAAGGAAAAGGTTTCTTATGAAGAGTATGAATTTATTATTTTAAAATGTGATAGAAAGAGAATAAGTCAGGTGTTAATTAAAAAGATAAGTGATTAATAAAGAATTGACTTATTAATGCAGAAAGTATATAGGGCACAATCAAATAAATAATAAGTCCATTTGCCAGACTATTTTCCATCATCCTACGGCGACAAATTAACCTAATAGCCCGCTATGAGGGCAATTTGTCTTCTTGCCTGATGAAAAATATCCA
>NZ_LZZL01000159.1:0-6480 GCF_002006495.1 Clostridium sp. BL-8 | reverse complement strand
CGCCGATGGTACTGCATGGGAGACTGTGTGGCAGAGTAGGACGTTGCGAGGTAAGTAAAAAGGATATCTCAAAGTGATTACTAAAATCACTTGAGGTATTTTTTTGATTTTTTGTAGAGTTGATTAGAGCAATTGACTCATAACCAATAGATTAGAAATTTTAATCTTGAAGTTATGAATTGTAATTTATAACAAATAAATTTATGATGAGTCCTAAGTGACATTCATATAGTATTTATTTGTTATTGAAAAACTTAGTAGGTTTGGTTTATACGGGCTAAAAATACTAAGTTTTTTATATTCTTATTTATTATAAATTATAATATCAACAAATAATAAAGTTTGCTGTTGATAAGTATAGATAATAAGGACAAAATTGTGAATAAAATTGTTTTTAATGTTAAAATAGAAATATTGATGGAATAAGGCAAGAAGACACAAGAGCTTATATATAAAAGTAAGTAAAGAAATAGATTTAGCTATAGAGAGTGGTCGTAGCGATTAAAGAAAGTAGCATTGTTGTATAAACCAATCTGAATCAATATTTTGAAATTAAAAAATAATATAATTTTCAATAATTTATGAATAAAGTACGGAGTAAAAGCAAAAAAAGTACCGAGTAGATAGACTAAAAGTGATAGTCTATCAGATAAGAGAGAGTGAGAAAGGTATCGAGTAGCAGATAGAAAAGTACCAAGTAGATAAGCTGAATCATAAATGTGATATTAGGCGAACATGGGGTGAAGAGCGAACAGACGGCGAAGAACTAGTAAGGATTATTTTATATTAGGGGGCGTATTTGAGCCATTTATGATTACTTAATAGTAAAAAGCACCAAATTATATATTTCCAGAAGACGTGAGTCCGAATCTCACAAACTCATCATAAAAGTAGTAATACCAACACTTTAGCATAAGACTAAAATGTTGGTATTTTTATTGCTATAACAATTAATACAACCAATAGAAGTTGATAAAGAAAAAAATAATGATTAGAATATATAGTAATACCAAGGATAAAGAAAAATATTAGCCTAAATGGCGTAGATCGCTGATATTACTAGGTTTTGTAGTATTATTTCTCAACCTAAATAGCTGTATGCATCGATATTACTAATATTTTTTACATACAGATAATAACCAGCAGCTAGGAGCAATCAAACTATTGCTTTATTTTTTGAAATGAAATTCATTGAATATGCTATAATCAGCACATAATAAATAATTAAACTATAAGGAGAAAAAAGTTATGAATGAAAATGATAAAGTATCTCTTAGCAAAGAAGAGTTAGTACAACAGATATTAGACAAAGATAAGGATTTAAGCGGAAGTAATATTAATGAAGGATTGATGCATGAACTTATCAGTGGAAAAATATCAAAAAATGTAAATGAAACAGATGATGAAAATTCAACTTTTGGGCAAAGAGCTGCTGACAAAATAGCTTCCTTTGGTGGAAGCTGGGCATTTATAATAAGTTTTGGCGTTGTGTTAGCAATTTGGATCATAGGAAATGCTGTCATTTTAAGTGATAAAGCATTTGATCCATACCCATTTGTATTTTTAAATCTAGTGTTATCATGCCTTGCTGCTATACAAGCACCTATAATTATGATGTCACAGAACCGTCAGACAGAAAAGGATAGATTAACGGCTACCAATGATTATCTTGTTAATTTAAAATCTGAAATTATAGTGGAAGATTTGCACTATAAAATTGATATGCTTATGGAACAACAAGAACAGAATACGAAAAATATAGAAAATTTATTAAAAGCAATAGAGGAATTGAAAAAATAGTGTAAAAAGTTGCAAGCAATAGCAAGGAGAAATTCAACTACTGCTTTATCTTTTTCACGCTTAAGGCAGTACATGTTATAATTAATTTAAAATGGTGTTCTTGATAAAAATTTATAGGAGGTATTTTTATGGCAGATGAATCAATTATATGGCAAGATTATTGCAACAAAATAAATGGGAAATATTCTGGAAGATCAATCTTGAATAGTTGCACAATAACAGCAAAATACAAAAATCTTAATTTAATCTATAATTTAGTGCCTATAAAGAAAGGATTATATTACTATTTTTCAAAAGCTAGTATTAATATAGACAATAAAGGTAACTTTAAATTTTTATTTGCACGTAAGACAAATCCTGGTTTTTATTTAGGGCCATATGGTCTGCCTAGCCTTATAAGATCATTCAAATACGATAAAATAAAAACAAATACTTCAATTGATAAAAAATATAAAATAAAAACAAATAACATAGAAATTTTTAATAAAATTTTTAGTGAAGATGGATTTTATATATTAACGCAGTTGCCAGTATTTTGTTTTGAAATCAGCGATAAAAAAGTATATTTGTTAGTTAATAGTGATCTAACTGATAATGATGATTTTATGATTATTCATAAACAATGTTGTTTTATAGTAGATATCTTAAAAGAAAAAGAGATTATTGTATAGTATAAGTGTATATTATAATAAATACATAATGATAATTTATTATGAAGGAGTATTAAAATGAAATTTAAATCTAAAATTGATTTATGGTTTCACCTTGTAGTTATATTGTTTATAATATTAACCTTATGGTTATTCTATTCATATGTCACAAATAAAATAAGTATAATAATGCTAATTTTATTTATTGCTGTACTAATATTGATTATATTGCCAATGTATCTTTTTACCTACTATGTTTTTGAAGATTCGTGTATACATATAAGGTGCGGACTAATGGTAAATATCAAAATTGACTATAAAGATATTGTTTCACTTAAGAAAAGTAAAAGTTTAATATCTTCGCCAGCTTTATCTATGGATAGAATAGAAATCAAGTATTATAGAAACTTTCAAAGTGATTTCATAATAATTTCTCCAGAAAGAAAAGAGGAGTTTATAAATGAACTAAATAAGAAAATTGTTAAATAACATTACTTTTTTGTGAAATGTATACATTGCCATCCCCGATTATTGAAATTTTATAATCAGATTCTCTAGTGGATCCAAATAATATTTGTTTGAATTAGCTGGTAAGTATAGGGCTTGAATAATAATAAGATCTTTATTAAATATAATAATATAAGCATCATTGTAGAAATATTTTGAATGTTGTATGCATTAGTATTTATAGCAAGTTTTTTAACTCTTTAGTACTATAATGCCTTGTTTGTATATATTACTGGTGTAGGTTTTGTTAAAGCTAAAACAGAGGGAAAACATAATAAAATAGTTATAAATTTTTTCACTTATAAGACTACATTTCGTATTTATTATGTTTCTGAGTTTTTCATAATATTCTTTTTTGTTAGAGTAAGCTAGTAGCTAGGAGTAATCCAACTACTGCTTTACTTTTTTCATAGCTGATAAGTAATCAATCTTTTCTCTAGATTGAATATAATGAAGAAAACTTTATTATTGGTTAAGGGAGATTATTAATGAAAAAAATTAAAAAAATAATATCAATTTTGCTGCTAGTGCTATCTATATTAGTATTAAATCTAATATCAGCACATGCAGAGTGGCAACAAAGTAATAATGGATGGTGGTATTCTGAAGGAAGTTCGTATGCTATAGGATGGAAATTGATTGATGGAAATTGGTACTATTTCTATTCGAATGGTTATATGGCACATGACACAATTATAGATAATTGTTACCTAAATTCAAGTGGAGCATGGATTCAAAATAAAGTAAATTCCAATTATAATACTGATAGTAATTATGATTGGGGGTTGCCTGATCCTAATGATTATGTAAACACATTTAAAAATAGTGATTTTCCGGATTATTACACAGATCCTACACTACCTCAAACAGATAATACTGAGTATTCAGCGAGTTCTTCTGCAAGTTCATATGATAATCGTTGTGATTATTGTAATGGAACTGGAAGATGTCCAGTTTGTCACGGAAGAGGGACTGCAGTATATTTCGGTGGTACTGATAGACCTGAAGATTGCAATTATTGTAATGGAAGTGGAAAATGCCCATATTGCAATGGATCAGGTAGAAAGAAATAAATATAAATAAAAAGTAGAGATAATATACATGGCAGCATTGAGGTGAGTCGTTATACTATGTCTATCATTATATTTAGGGATAAAAAACATTATGGTTTATTTCTGATTAGGGAATTATTATTTATAAAACTATTTCCAGCCTTTGATTTTTGAATTTCCTGTTTTTCTGCTATTTTGATAAATATATCAACTAAACTATCTGGAAGAGGAATATCACTCTCACTGCTGTAGGTTTTTGCTTCTTGAATAGTAGGAGAGTGTAAATACTTAGATCTAAAAAAACTCTGAGAAGCTGGTTCTGTGCTATAGAATAGTTTCTCTTTGTATTGTTTCTAAAAATAAATAATTTTGCTGTTTTATGATTGTATTTGTACGTTTAAAGAGAAAACACTTTTTCCTCACTGGTAGGTAATTTAAAATATGGTTGTATATGTCTTTAGGTGTGGATTTATATTTCATTACTTAATCCGTATAAGAATCGGTTTACTATCTTCAAAGAATTAAGGTAGATTAGGTAGAAATGCTTAGTCTGCCTTTATTTATATAATTCATTATGTAAATTCAAAAAATGAAATGAGGAGAAGTGCTATGAATAAAACAAAAACAAGAGAACTAATATTTCAATCTGCAATAAAAGTATTCTCTGAATCTGGTTATAGAGGAGCTACCATGGATGAGATAGCTGCTAATGCAGATTTAGTAAAAGGAACTTTATATTATCATTTTAAAAGTAAAGAAGAAATATTTAATTTTATTGTTGAGGAAGGGCTTAGAATATTGCATGATCAAGTTACTAAGGTTCAAGTAATGAATATAGGGCCAGTAGAAAAGTTAATAAATATATGTGGAATACAATTAACTTTTTTATATGGATATACAAGTTTTTTTAAGGTAGTAATGAGTCAGCTATGGGGAACAGAAGACAGGCAAAATCAATTACGCAACAAAATAAAAAAATATATAGATGAGATTGAAGTAAATATAAAAGGTGCTATGGAATTAGGATTAATGAAAAAAGGTGATACTGAACTTTTAGCATTTCAATTTTTTGGATCATTATGTTCATCGGCAATATATGAATCAATACATAATGAAAAAATAGATTTAGAAAATATTATAGATAGCACAATAAAATTTACATTGAGCGGATTAGGAATAAGTTTTAATGAAAGGTAGATTAAGTAGGAATACTTAATCTACCTTTTTTAACACTATACATTTAAGGCTAAGTAAAAGTAGTAAGAAACTCCTACATTGCTTACTACTCTTGTTTCTTTGAAATATATACATCACCATCGCCTATTATTACAACTTTATAGGTAGATTTTAATGAAGCTAAAGTATACTTTGGGCAATTAGGGTTTAATTTGATAGATTGAATTAGAGTATAATCTTCATCAAATATAAGTACGTTTGCAATTTTGTTTTGAGAAACATTCTGAGCTTCATAAAGTGAATTTTCTAAGAATGCTCCAAGATCAGTCAAATTATAAATACCTTCCTTAAATATATTGGTGTCCGGTGAAAATTTAAATCGAATTAATGTTTTCATGTATGAATCCGCCTTTTATTATATATTTAGAATAATTACAGAAACCGTAGATAGTAGTTTTTTAATAGTCATAGATACTGTCAATGCCACTGCCATTTATAGTATTTAGGAATTACAAAAATATTTACTACAGTTATACTATATAAAATTATAAAAAAGTGTTACTGAAATAAATATGGGACTATATAAAAATATACTCTCTAGTATTATAAGGATGAGTTTATTAACTAGTAATGCAGAGACTAGCTTGGTTGCTTTTTAACTTTAAAATAAAGAAAAGGCAGTAAATTATGTTAACTAATGTCTTTATTATGGTGTTTAAAATATCAACAAATAAAAAGGTTTTATGTGGATAAGCATAGAGAGCAAAAAAAGAATGTGAATAAAAACATTATTAATTTATAATATCATAAAGGAGAAATGACAATTTAAAAGCTACGAAGTGCAGCGCAAAAAGTAAAATTGAATTATAAATGGGGTGAATGTCCGACGAACATGGGTTAAGGAACTCGGCGAGCACATAGCGAAGAATTAAGTAGTTGATTATTTTATAATATGATTATATTAAAGAAGTTATATAAGATAATTTATTGGATAAACTATGTCTAGCGTATCAATATGTATAAAAGGTAGAATTATGGAGAATTATCTCGAAATGATAATGTGAACGCATTTAACAATAAAGATATGAGTAATTATAGAATTACAAAAGTGATAAGATGAAATACGTCGCTGAGAGACAGAAACAACAACGGGTTGAAACTTGAAGGCATCTAATAAAGAGAGTTTGAAAAGTTTTTATAAAAAGTTGTTGACAAGATTTAAATGCGATGATATACTGAATAAGTTGTCAGAAACGACAATAAATAACAAGTAATTACAACGAAAGTTGTGAAAG
>NZ_LZZL01000158.1:0-6099 GCF_002006495.1 Clostridium sp. BL-8 | reverse complement strand
AAATTCCATATTTTTTCTTATAATCAACGACATATTCACTATTATACTTAAGTAGAGCATTGGCTACCCTATACATGCTTGACTCAGGAAACCAATGACCATTTAAAATACTCTCCTAAATCAATTTCTTTAGAAAACTTCAAAATATAATTATTTATTTCATCTATTTTATCTTTCTGAAGTTTATAATGATTTACACCATAACTTAGTGCCAAGGAATTGATTTTAGCGCCTTTTTCTACCAATATATTATCTTCAACTAACTTTTTTACACTTGACTCAAAATTCCTATAATTAATACTTCCATCCGGCAGTTTTTCCAATTTACTTAAGCAAAAAAGGAATTGCTTAAAATTAGCAATTCCTTTCCATACCATTTAAATGAATAGCTTTTGATTTCTATCTTTTAGAAATATTTTTCTACCTCATTTAAATTTTCTATATCAAAATATTCTCAATAATTAAATTCAGTTTATCGTCATCTAAACTTTCTATTTTTAGCCTATCCATGCTCCATTTGCATCTAATCTATATCCATCAATTGTTGTATTAGCTGCCATTGACCCATCCTCTTTACAGTAGTACCAGGTATCTCCATCATTTACCCAGCCTGTTGACATATATCCATTACTCTTTAGGTAATACCAGTTACCTCCAAGCTGTGCCCAGCCTGTTTGCATAGCTCCAGTTGATGATGACATATAAGTCCAGCCTACATTATCCTTTTGCCATCCTGTTAATGGATCACCTGTTGCATTTACCATGTACCAGTTTTACTATAAATAAACATCTGAAAATTCTAATCTTATGCGTTCATCCTTGTTTCTAATATTTCTATCATATATCATATTATCCTTAGCTACTGCTCCAGCTGGAAGAGTGACAGTAAACTTACTTCCTTTTCCATATTCACTTTCAACATTTACACTGCCACCATGTAATAGCGCAATAGATTTAACCAGATTCAATCCAATCCCAGTACCTTCCGTATTTCTAGATAAAGATTTATCTACTTGTTCAAATCTATCAAATATAATGTCCAATTTTGTCTCTTCAATACCAATACCATTATCCTTTACTGATATTTCAACCCAATCATCCATATCCTTAACATTTACAAATATCTCACCATTATCATTTGAAAATTTTGTAGCATTTGAAATAAGGTTTAGCATTATTCTCTCTATTTTTTCTGGATCACATGCAATAATCTTTTCTTCTGTATCCGTATCAAAAGTAATATTTAAGCCTTTAATTTTAACATAACTGGTTACTGACATGACTATTTCTTCTACGACATTAACTATATTCACATTTAATAGATTAAGTTCAAAAAATCCTGCTTCTATTTTTGACGAGTCCACTATGTTGTTAATAAGCTTTGATAACCTATAGGTATTTATCTTTATTGATTTAACATGTTTAATAAGTGTATCCTTTTTATTTATTATTGAATCATTCATATAATACATTTCTAATAACTGAGCCGTTGCAGAAATTACATTTAATGGAGTTTTAAGTTCGTGAGATATATTAACTAATAACTCTTCCTGCGATTTTAATGTCTTTTCCATGATTTTATTCGCCTTTATTTCCGCAGTAACATCCATTTCTAATAACTTATTTTGTTCCTCTAGCATTTTTTCTAAATTTTTTCTTTCTGTAATATCCCTGCTAAATCCTGATATAGATACTAAATCCCCATTTTCATTATATGTAGGAACTAAAAAATCCTCTATCCAGACATAATGCCCATCTTTATGCTTAAATCTTACACAAAAAGCTTTGGAAAAATCCGAGTTTTTATCTACTTTTGATCTTTGTATATTACAATCGTCAGGATGAACAATTCCAAATGCAAAATTAGCGTCAGTATAATATATTTCTAGATCATACCCTAAAATATCTTTCATTGAAGGGCCAACATATATAAACTTAGATTTCGGTAAAATTTGAAATGTAAAAAAAACGTCCTTAGTTTTTTCACATGTTTCAATTAGTCGATTATATCTCTCTTCAATGTAAATATATTTGCTTATATCTATAAGAGATAGGTATGCTCCAACTATTTTAGAACCATCATTAAAAACAGGTTTAGAGACAACATCAAAAATTAACTGATTACCATCTTTTTTTAAAACTAAAGTCTCGAAACTTTCACGTGATAATAAATCATCAAAGCTATAACCTAAAAATTTATCAATATTAGTATTTAGAATTTCATTTTGCATAAATCCTAAAATTCTATAACAGTTTTTAGAAATAGATTTAATTACTCCATCTGTATCCACTTTAATAAATAACTCTCTCTTTATTTCAAAATTATCTGAATTAAAATTTAAGCTCATTTTTTCTATTCTCCTAACAATATATATACTAAATCCAAAATTAAGTATTAAACACTGAAGAGGCTTAATTTTAATCTCCTTCATATATTTACATAATTTCTCATCAAAGAATAATTATAACATATAAAATATAAATTTTTTAACGACGATAAAAATGTAGTGGTTAAAATCAATAACATTGTAATAAAAAAATACTGATGGAGAAAACTCATCAGTAAACATCGGTACCATTTTTTAAACTATTAAATGGTAATTTTATACAAGGGTCTGACCCCTTTGTGAAGGAAATATTACTGAGCTTACTACTTCTTTTTTAATATAGTTATGTAAGTAAGCACAAGGATGCAATTTAATATTCTTCTTTAAAATCCTTTTTACCAGCTTGATATACAATCACCTTTTATGTGCCACTTTTTACAGTTCAGTGTACTTCTTACTATTTCCTTTAGCCTTTTCAACTGGATATTTCTTTTCATTTTTATCCATTTTACTATTTATGATTTCTTCTAAATTTACACCTAATGAATCAGCCATATGTATACAATAAACCATAACATCGGCAAGCTCTTCTAAAACATGCTCTTTATTAAAATCTTCTTCATCCCATAAGAATTCTTCTAATAGCTCTCCTGCTTCTATTGATATTGCTTTAGATAGATTAGCTGGAGTGTGAAATTGATCCCAATCACGGTCTGTTCTGAATTTTCTTATTCTATTTATTGTTTCCTTCATTTTGATCACTCTTTCTGTAATTTTCCAGTTTTTATGTTTATTATAGCATATATTATATAAGGCACAGTCAAAAAAATAATAAGTCCATGTGCCTAAAATAAATTTCATAAATATTTCTCAATATTATAAAACTCATTATATTTGAAAATAGATTCTATATACTATAAAATAATTTTGCCAAAGCATAGCTACTTTTTCCATTCACCTAAATATGGATTATAATTGCACATTTTTCCTTTAGAATAAATATCTCCATTTTCAGTACATATTGGCCTACAGTCATTGCAAACATATTTATATTCACAATCCTTGCATTCATTAATAAAGTCCTTTGAGACACTCCAAAATTTTGTAATCAAATAGTCATCAATAATATTATTCATATCATTTATTCTAATATTAAACCTTTTGTCTATAAAATCATTTCCCATTATGCATGGAGAAACATACCCATCACAGGTAATGTTTATCTTTCCCTGCCAACAGCTATTTCCAGAGTAATTTTTTAAGAACTGTGATTCATTTACCGGCTTAAAATTAGGTTTATTTCTAATTCTTTGAAATTTAGTTTCTAATTCCGATGGAATTAAATTTTTTTTAGATATTCCAACATCTCTTACTATGTCTATTTTGCTGCGAACTCCTGTTAATTCATATATGTAATCTTGTATTTCTGAAATATCATTAAAATTATAACTCATTACTGCGCTATTAGCTTTAACATAAACTTCAAATTCCTTCAACTTCTTTATATTTGATATTGTAATATTGAAACTTCCATCTTTTCTAGTTATTTTATCATGAATTTCTGCTTTATTTGAATAAATTGATGTGATTACTTTAACCTTATTTGATACAATGGCTTGTATTATTTTTTCTGTTAATAAAGTCAAATTTGAGTAAAGTATTAATTCTGATTCCGAACATATTTTTTTGCAATAATTTATAATATCTATAATCCCATTAAATAATAGTGGTTCGCCACCAATTAAAATTATTTTTCTAGGTTTAAATTTCTTCAATTGATTGATTATTCTTTTCCAATCCTCAACATTTAATAAATTTAAACCTTTATCGCTGCTACTATTACAATCCATATAACAATGGCAACAATTTAAATTGCAAGCTTTTCGTAATTCAAACCATACAGTAGATAATTTTCTATCAATAACCTTTTCCTTAGTATAATTTCCAGAAACTGTTTTTTCAACTGTTTTTTCACTAGAATAATACCCCAAGTTTTTACTAATGAGTAAATCCAAATATTTTTTAAATCTACTGTTTTCTTCTGGTGTCAATTCTGCTAAAATCTTTTCCACAGATTCACCATTTAAAAGCTTATTTAGATAATATTTTGAATTGCTATCTATAGAAAAAAGTCTACTGCAATTTAAATCTTGAAGTAAACCACGCTTTGCCCCTTGAATTAATATTACATTTTCATTTAGTACAAAATAGCTTTTCATATCCTAGTATATATCCTCTCCATCATCTGGCTCTGGATCTGGATACCCATTTGGCATACAATCTTGTTCTTCAGTCGGATTACAATCGTCAAAAAAGTCTGGGAAACAAGCTCCACTAACATTATTATCACTAATTTCCACCAATTCAAAATTCATTTTATGTCCCCCTTTATAATTAAAAATTTCAAATGAGTAATCAATATTTACTAATAGATAATTCTATTATATCTTAATTTGATTTATTTTTAAATTGGCTGATAAATGTTTAAGTAATCATATGCCTATACTCGAATTATTTCCAATTCGGCAAATAATATATGCACATAAGTTCTTATCTAAATGAAAAAAGCCATCCTTTTCTGGATAGCTTTTTACGTCTCAAGTTTTTAAATCTTAATTTTTAATATTTCTTCCTTGCTAAGTTTTGAATATTTAATTATTTTTTCTATTGGCTCATTATCTTTTAACATCTCTACTGCTATCTCTAATACCTTCTCTTTTTCGCCTTGTTCTATTCCTTCTTCAATTTTCTCTCTATCTCTTTCCAATTGTTTATAATTTCCGAACTGTGCTTCGCCCTCTTTTAAGAAGTGCATATATCTCACCTTTACTATTACATCACTCTTAGATTTCTTAATTCTATTATTCTATTATTCTAATATTCTTCTTACTTCCTCTTCTGATATATTACATTCTTTTGCGATTTGGCTTATTGTATATCCTGAATTTGAAAGCTTTAAAACTTTTTTTGTTAAAAGAATACCTTCTTCTCTGCCTTTTTCTATTCCTTCCTCAATCTTTTCTCTATCTCTTTCCAATAAAGTCATGAACTCCACCTCCATTAAAATATCACTTTTAACCTCTTTTACTCTTCTATGTATATTCTTAACAATATTTCCTTTAGCATACTTTACCGTATCATCTGACGAGTCTTCTACATAAGCAAGAAATTCTAATAGTTCATCACTTAAATCATTCATAATTCCTTTGGAATTTAATATTATTTTATGTGCCTCATCGTTTAACATTATACTATTATCTTCTAAGCATACATTTTGAAATGTATATTTATGACGACCTTTATTAAACAAATCAAATGTACAAATAAGTGAAAGCCCAAATTTTATATTTGGCTCCTCGAACTTACTCAGCGAACGCATGTGAGTCGAGTTTCCTTAAGTAATCTTTCCTTATCTTTATCTTTTGTTCTGATTATTAATAATATTATAGCTGATTAAACAATTGGTTTCAATAGTCCCCCAGCTTTCGAATAAGCTATTTGTCTTTAAGATACGCTGCCAAATACATTTCCTGTCAAATCTTCTTCCGATCTATCATTAAAATTTGATCCTTAACTGCTTATTTTTCCTTTGATTTCTGCAATAATTGCATTTTCTCCTCCAATAGCCCTTTATTCTCCTTGCATATCTAAATACTAGACTAATACTTCTTAACTATCTCAATAATAGCTTCACCGTACTTTTCGCATTTTACTTTACCAAATCCATTTACCTCATTGAGTTCTTCTATAGTCTTAGGTTTTGCTTTAATAA
>NZ_LZZL01000157.1:0-6510 GCF_002006495.1 Clostridium sp. BL-8 | reverse complement strand
TCTTAAATTTAGTATCCTCATGCATATCAACTCTTAATTTAACAAATTTTCTTTCCCTCATTTTTAACACGCTCCTCTATATTAATAATTTCTATATAGGATATATGCTCTAATTAAAAAAATAACATGTATTTTTAAAAAATTTGTTAAAAATATTTATTTTGTAATTTCATTATATAAAACAAATATGTATTAATATTATTATTTCTAGCAGATTCCCACCAAACAATTACAATTATTTATTCTATTTTTCATAAATTATAAGGCTATAGATAATTAATCTACAACCTCATAATACATAATTATTTATTAACATTTTAAAAATTAAATCTAGGAAATAAATATATAGGTATTGTTATCTTATTACCATCAATCCCACCATAAGTATTTCCTTTGCAATAAAGTGCTCTGTCAATTTTTCTGTCTTGAAGTGCAGCCGTTATTGTACCTCCTGAATTCTTTCCTGCTTTTACTTCTATACCATAAAGTAATGAAGTTTGTTTATTAAAATACAAAAAATCCAGTTCTCCCTTTTTGTAAATTCCAAAATTGGGTTTACTTATTTTTCTAAGTTCATTAAATATAAAAGTCTCGTTAATTAACCCATTTATTTCTGGTTCATTGCTCTTGTTTTCATTATAAATATCAAACAAATAACTAGATAACCCAACATCATTAAAGTAAAATCTTTGATTAAAAGTTTTCTCATCAAACTTAAAGTCAACCACTTTACTACAGTCATTAATTAACCCAGCTCTATCTATCCAAGCCATTGCTAGATTGCAATTACCTTCTGTAACTTTCATGTTCTTGTCTTTCATAATCTTTTTAAGCTCTGCTATATAATTTCCCTTTTCAAGACCTTTTTTTTCTTTTAATAATAGTCGTGTTATTCCATAAATGCAGCTTTCTAATGAGTTATAGTCAACCAAAATACCTTGAATACTATCCAAATTAAAATACTTTTGTGATTCATTTAATATTGTAACTAATAACTCTCTATAATAAGAGGTATCTGCATTACCCGTTAATAAATATCGTTCAACTGATTCTGGATAGCCGCCAACTTTTAAATAATCATTAAAATATTTGTGTATTTCATCATAGTCTGCTTTATCTGAATTTCCATACAAATCCAAAGATATGTATAACTCATATTTACCGCATGCTTTTATAAATTCCTCAAAGGTCATAGGCGTCATTTCAATCGTTACTGTATCACCTGCCGACTGCTTAAATTCTTCCCTCATTATAGTTAGTCCTAAATAGCTACCTGTAACTATAAATTTTGCTTTAAATTCTCTTGCAAATTGTCTTATTCTATTAAACATTTTATAATCTTCTTGTATTTCATCTATTACAATTACCATTTCTTCACAATCTTCAAATGATGGACTGAATCTTTTGAATAATTCATGGTTAAAATTAACTTCTTCCCTGTTTAATTTTCCACTTAATCTTTCCTCCATGATTTGTGCATCTATTAAATTTAATGCTTCCTTATCCTCAGTCATTAAATTTATTTTTATAATCTTTTTAAAGTTTTTGCTAACAAAATTACTTATAACATGTGTCTTTCCTATCTGTCTCGCACCCTCTATAAAAAGTACTTTATTCTTATTATATCCATCTTTCCATTCTGCAATCTTTTTATAAATATCTCTATCGAATTCAATCATTTATTCAAATCCTTTCATTTATTAGACTTATGTTAAGACTTTGAATTAGGCATCACAAAAAAATACCAAGTCAATCAATCCGCCTGACTATTTTTCATTATATATATTGTACCTTATAGCTTGTTTTTATTATAGTACAATTGCTAATTTCTTCAAACTTTCAAGATGAATTCTTACATTGCATAAAATCGTAAGTAAGAATTTTTTATATTAAATATTAATAAAAGAAGGTTACCCAAAAATCTATCTTGTTAAACCAATGTTAGCACAAGTTAAATTTGATGCAGCCTTCCTTTTACTATTTTTAATGAAATTTTTATGATATTCCAAAATAAACATATATCTTTTTCGATTCATACACGCTTAATTCTACTCTACATATTCTGGATATCTACATAGATATCCCAATCTGTGCTTTGAAATATATGCCATACTAGAAATGAGAGGTACTCTTTTATGCAGTGTTACATTAGAGAATTAGTTGTAGATATTTCTTCAGCAGAAGTTGTTCCATTTTTGCTTGTCACGAACTTGTTTCGGGAGCATGCAGAAATGGTGCAACTTTTGCTGTTAGAAATCCACAGTTAATTCTCTTTAGTAACCGAAATAACAGAGTACTTCTCATTTCGATAAGTTATGGCATAAATCAAAATATATACTTTAGATATCTATATAAGATTATTCTTAGAAAGTTGTTCTTTTAGTAGTTCTAGATTTTTGTCTTCCATAGGGAATAGTGGCATTCTAAGAGGTCCCACTTCATATCCCATAAGACCCAACGCTGTCTTTACTGGGATTGGATTAACTTCTACG
Source organism: Clostridium sp. BL-8 (assembly GCF_002006495.1). NCBI lineage: Bacteria > Bacillati > Bacillota > Clostridia > Eubacteriales > Clostridiaceae > Clostridium > Clostridium sp. BL-8. The sequence continues at coordinate 4,018 of NZ_LZZL01000157.1, read as the reverse complement.
AACAATGCATTAATTAGGTCTAAATATTTTGTTTGAAGTTCACTGCTCTCTTTTACTTTTCCTTCAAAGTACAAACTACAGATCTCGTGTGCTTCCTTTGGCATAACATTTGAAAAAACAGAAATAACGCCTTTTCCCCCAAGCGATAATATAGGCAGTATCTGATCATCATTTCCTGAATAAATATTAAGTTCATCTTTACAAAGAGCTCTTATTTTTGCAATAGCTGAAAGATCTCCGCTAGCTTCTTTTGTAGCAACTATACGTGGATGCTTAGCTAATTCAACATAAGTTTCAGGTGCTATGTTAACTCCTGTTCTTGATGGTACATTATATAAAATAATAGGAATATTAACTCTATCTGCAATATAATTATAATGTTTAATTAATCCACTTTGAGTAGTTTTATTATAATATGGTGTAACTAATAAAAGTGCATCAGCACCAACGCTTTCAGCATATTTAGAAAGTTCTACCGCATAAATTGTATCATTAGAACCTGTACCTGCTATAACTGGTACTCTTTTATTTACATACTCGACTGTGAATTTAATCACTTCTCTATGTTCTTCATCACTCATAGTAGAAGATTCACCTGTAGTTCCTGCAATTACAATTGCATCACTGCCATTCTCTATATTAAAATCAATTAATTTTTTTAATTCAGAGAAATTAACTCCATCTTCTGTAAAAGGTGTAACAATTGCTACTGCTGCACCAGTAAATATAATATCCTTCATAAAAAATTGCCCCCTCGAATATTTTCTATATAATTATAACATAGTAAAGTGATACTATAAACTTAGAATGTGTTTAAAATAATAAAAAATGATTACTTAAATAAAAATATTGTTATAATAAATATATTACTTATTGTTAGTTCTTTATGGAAATGATTGGAGTGTACAAAATGTTTAGTAAATTATTAGTTGATAAATTAGTAAAAGATAATACTAATATCAAAGATGATAAGGTTAGAAATTCTTATGGTATGCTTGGTGGAGTTATTGGAATCTTAGTAAATGTGATTTTATTTATTATAAAGCTCTCTGTAGGAATCATTGTTTCAAGTATAGCTATTACAGCTGATGCCTTTAACAATCTTTCTGATGCGGGTTCTTCTTTAATAACTATCTTAGGTTTTAAACTTTCAAGTAAACCTGCTGATAGGGAACATCCTTTTGGTCACGGAAGAATTGAATATCTTTCAGCTTTACTTGTTGCTTTCATGGTAATGCTGGTTGGTTTTGAATTTATTAAATCTTCCTTTGAAAAAATAATTACTCCAAAACCTATTACCTTTGATATGATTTCTTTTATTCTGCTTATTGTATCTATCTTTTTTAAACTTTGGCTTTCAAAGTTTAATAAATTTATTGGTGAAAAAATTAATTCTGCTGCTTTAAAAGCTTCTTCTACAGATGCATTAATTGATGTGGTTACTACAATTTGTATTGCCATTTCACTTTTGGTTTCAAGATTCACTTCTTTGCCTATAGATGGCTACATGGGAATTTTTGTCTCACTATTTATAGTTTATTCAGGCTTTAACCTTGTTAAAGATACCGTTAATCCTCTTTTAGGTGAAGCCCCAGACCCTAAACTGGTTGAATCTATACAAGAAATGGTCTTATCTTATGATAACATTCTTGGTACTCATGATTTAATCATTCATAATTATGGTCCAGGAAAATGTATGGCATCAATTCATGCTGAAATCCCAAGTGATATAAATGTTGTTGATATTCATGAGATAATTGATAAAGCTGAAAGAGAAATTTCCTCTGCTCTTAAAATTTATTTGGTAATACATATAGATCCAATTTGTGTCATCGAAGGTGAAGTTAAAGAGGCCTATGACGAACTTATGTCATTAATTAAGGAATATGAATATATTGATTCTATTCATGATTTTAGAATTGTTGGTGAAGGTGAAATTAAAAATTTAATCTTTGATGTAGTCATTGAACCATTAAAGAATTCTCACATAAATGATAATGAACTAATTAATACAATATCAGAAAAAATCAAAAAATATCATCCTGCATATAATTGTATAATAACTATAGATAAACACTTCACTTAATGGTTATCTTATGATTAGTTTTATTGCATCGGCATAAAACACTTTATTATTTGTTAATTTTATAAATATATGATATTCTTTCAATATTAATTACTCTGTTTAAAAGGGGGATGAACATGAAATGTTCACATTGTGGAGAAGAACTCGGGTTAAATGATATATGTATAAATCCTAAATGCTCTCATTTTGGTACTGCAATTGATTCATCACAAAGATCTAATTTAAATAATACTGAAAATAGCACACAATTTGAAAATATAAATACAACTGAAAATAATTCGAATTTTAATAATAATTATTCTGAATCAGCTAATAATAATTTTTCTTATAATGAAGCCATGGATGATTCAACAATTAGAAATTCGAACAATTATAATGATGATATATCTATAGAGGAATTTTCTACTTTTATTGGATATCATAATACAAATCATTATCTTAAATATATTAATAAAAGAAAAAATAATAAAAAGTTTGCCTCTTGGAACTGGCCTTGCTTTTTCCTAACTTATTATTGGTTATTATATAGAAAACTTTACGTTCCTGCCGTTATTTTTATATGTTTAAATTTTGCTTTATCACATGTATTAATAGGCGCAAAACTAAATATACTTTTAACACCAATACTCCGTATTGCTTTATCTATTTTTGCAAATGCTCTTTATCTTAACCATTGTGAAAAGAAAATTAAATCTATAAAAGAAATTAGAATGAATTTAAGTAACTTACAATATATAAATAGATTGCAAGCAAAAGGTGGCGTTAATTTAGCTCTACCAATAATAGTTTTCGTAATTTTATGTATAGTAGGAATTGTAATATCATCTTTTTTATTATTTTCAGCTTTGCATACTCCTCATAAGTTTGCTTCTCCTTCTTATTATTTCTAAAATGCATAAGGTTAGGATTTAAAGATTTATGTAGAAAATAATTAAAAACACTTAAAGATAGATTCATTCTAACTTTAAGTGTTTTATGTCTTTATAGATAAAAAAGCTAAAAACTGTACTTATATGTATATCAAGCAAAGAAATAAATTCACATTTATGAAATAGGCATTCAATTTCGGTTTATTGACACATAAGCCCATATAGTAACTGACTTATCTATAGCACTTTTGATAAGAAGTCTATTGTACGTGGATTCTTAGGATTCTTAAACACTTCTTCAGGAGTTCCTGATTCTATTATTTTTCCTTCATCCATAAATAATATTCTATCTCCAACTTCTCTTGCAAAGCCCATTTCATGAGTAACAATTACCATTGTCATTCCTTCTTTTGCAAGATCCTTCATTACATTTAAAACTTCCCCTACCATTTCTGGATCTAGAGCTGAAGTTGGCTCATCAAATAGCATAACATCTGGCTGCATTGCAAGTGCTCTAGCTATTGCTATTCTTTGTTTTTGCCCTACTGATAGTGATGCTGAATATGCATCTATTTTATCTACTAATCCTACTTTTTCTAATAAAGAAACAGCTGTTTTTTATCTTCATCTTTTGAAACTTTCTTTACTTTTACAGGTGCTACACATATATTTTCGCACACTGTCTTATCCTATATACTTCTTTTAATCATAGAATAAATCAATTAAATATATTTAATTTTCCTATTAATAATAATCCAATTATATAAACTATATATTTTAATAATTTGTACGAATATGAATAACTCTTCATATTCGCTTTAGATTCTGAGATGTCCTTTAAATTTTTAATCTCATATCTCGTTTGCACATGCCGCCTAAATATATTCAACAAGTACTGATATTTTCATCTAACTTATCAATACTTTGCTCACTCCATAATTTATAGTAATACCCCATTTTCTCTAGTAATTCTTTATGATTACCTTCTTCTATTATCATTCCATCTTTCATAACATATATCCTGTCACATTTCATAATTGTACTCAATCTATGAGCAATTATT
>NZ_LZZL01000156.1:0-6536 GCF_002006495.1 Clostridium sp. BL-8 | reverse complement strand
CGAAAATTGAATATATGTAATTAATTTGATGTATTCAGTATCTGAGGAAAAAATATAAAAACGAATCAAATATGCAAAGGTCATTGATATAAATAAAATAACAATATCGGTAAAAGCATTGATTTTATTTAGCAATTTTTGATTTTCTTTAATCATAAATAACCATCCTTTACATAAGTTTATATAAAATTTGAAATATAGAAACTTATATTTTAATAAGAGTATAATAGCATTGTATATAAAGTTTTTCAAGGAATTATTACTAAGTAACAATTAACAATTTACAATTTAAGGATGAGAAGCTTATCAGAGCTTCTAAAAATAGATATTTAAAAGGAACATCGTGCAAAATTGGTAATCGTATATTGTTAATTATACATTGAGAGATATGGAGTGAAATTAACCAAAATATATTAAAGTAATTTTAAAGAAGGAATTTTATGAAATAAATACATAGAAATGATTGTATTTACTTGGGATTTACGTCATTTTTTTTTGACAACAATTTTAAAATATAGTATTATAAGAATGAAAATTATAAGTAAAAATATAGAATTTTATAGAAGTGAAAACTTAGGAGTTTTGATGTAACTTGTGCAAGAATGTATTAGTTGTATCATTTTTTATGTATAAAGTATTATTACTAAAAACACTAGCAAAGTGAAACTGGAGGTATATTAAAGTGAAAGTTACAGCAGTCATAATGGCAGGGGGAAAAGGAGAAAGATTCTGGCCTAAAAGCAGGAAATCATTACCTAAGCAATTTTTGAGTTTAACTGATGATGGAAAAACAATGATTCAGCTTACAGTGGAAAGACTCAAAAGCATAGTCAATATAGATGATGTTTACATAGTCACAAATAAGGATTATAAAGAATTAGTTTTAAGCCAGGTTGAAGGGATTCCAGAAAAAAATATATTACTAGAACCTGTAGCTAAAAATACTGCTCCATGTATAGGACTTGCAGCAATGCATATTAAGAAAAAATATGAAGATGCAGTAATGCTTGTGCTTCCATCAGATCATCTTATAAAATACAATGAAATTTATATTGATACACTTAAAGCAGCAATAGATGTTGCAGAAGAAGATGATAATCTCATTACTATAGGTATAACACCATCATATCCTGAAACAGGTTATGGATATATAAATTTTGGACGCGACGAAGATGATGTAAAAAGAAACAATATTTACAGAGTAAAGAGATTTGTTGAAAAGCCAAATTTAGAAACAGCTAAAGAATATTTATCCTCTGGAAAATATCTTTGGAATAGTGGTATGTTTGTATGGAAATCCTCTACGATATTAAACAATTTTAGGGGATTATTACCTGAAACTTTTGAAGGCCTTAATAAAATATTTGAAACAATAGATACAGAGGATGAAGAAGAAATATTAGAAAGAGAATTTTCAAAGTTTCATTCAGAGTCAATAGATTATGGAATTATGGAGAGAGCAAAAAACATATACACAATTCCAGGAAGCTTTGGGTGGGATGATGTTGGAAGCTGGCTTGCTTTAGAAAGAATAAATAAAACTAATGATGATGGAAATGTAATAAAGGGAAATGTAATAACTATAAATTCTAAGAAGTCCATAATTCAAGGACAGGACAAGCTTATTGCTACAATTGGCATAGAAGATTTAATTATTGTGGACACAAACGATGCATTGCTTATAGCGAGCAAAGATAGTACTCAGGAAGTTAAAAAAGTAATAGAGAATTTAAAGATATGTAATAGAAATGAATATTTATAATAAACTTAACTAAAACTTAGTTGAGCTTATGATTTTAAAGATAAGAATTATTAGATGTAAGAATAGAAATCGAATAATTATTATATAAAAAGGAGAAATTAAAATGAAAAGTGCCTTAATAACAGGAATAAACGGACAAGATGGATCATATTTAGCAGAGCTTTTACTTCAAAAGGGATATGAAGTGTATGGTCTTATGAGAAGAAAAAGTGTTGTAGATTATGGAAATGTAGAACATATAAAAGATAAAATTAATTTTATATATGGAGATATGACAGATTTAGTATCTTTAATAAATGCAATGAAGGTATCAAAGGCTGATGAAGTATACAATTTAGCAGCGCAATCTTTTGTAGGAACTTCATGGGAGCAGCCTGTAGCTACAGCAGAAATTGATGGAGTTGGTGTAACTAATATGCTAGAAGCTATTAGAATAGTAAAACCTACAGCAAGATTTTATCAAGCATCAACAAGTGAAATGTTTGGATTAGTTCAAGAAATTCCTCAAAAGGAAACAACTCCTTTTTATCCTAGAAGTCCATATGGTGTAGCAAAGCTTTATGGACATTGGATCACTAAGAATTATAGAGAAAGCTATGATATGTATGCTTGCTCAGGAATTCTTTTTAACCATGAGTCTGAAAGAAGAGGAAAGGAATTTGTCACAAGAAAGATAACAGATGCAGTAGCAAGAATAAAGCAAGGAGTTCAAGAACACTTGGAACTTGGAAATATGGATTCAAAACGTGATTGGGGACACTCTAAAGACTATGTAAGAGCTATGTGGCTAATGCTTCAACAGGATGTAGCAGATGATTATGTAGTAGCCACTAACGAAACAAGAACTGTAAGAGAATTTGTTGAAACAGCTTTTGCTCATGTTGATATAAATGTTAAGTGGCAAGGTACAGGTGTAGATGAAATAGGAATTGATGAGTCTACAGGAAAGACAATAGTAAAAATAAATCCTAAATTCTTTAGACCATCAGAAGTTGATATCTTAATAGGTGATCCATCAAAAGCAGAAAACAAATTAGGATGGGAAAGAGAAATACCATTTAGTCAGTTAGTTGAAAGAATGGTAACTAATGACATGAAATTGGTAAGCGAAGAGATTAAAATAAATGAGATTAAAGAAAAAGAAATAATCTCAAAATAATTTAGGTAAGGAGCAAACATATATGAAAGCTCTTATAACTGGAGTTAATGGATTTGTAGGAAATTACTTATCAAAATATTTAATAGAACAAGGTTATACAGTTTATGGAACAGTAATAGAAGATAATGTTGCAATGGAAAATGTAGTAATCGAGAAAATGAATTTGCTTAATAAAGATGAAGTAATGAGAACCATAAAAAGTATAAATCCAGATGAAATATATCATTTAGCAGGGCAGAGTGCTGTAGGATTATCATGGAAAGAACCAACTCTTACAATGAATGTAAATATAAATGGAACAATAAATTTATTAGATGGTGTAAGAGATAATGATATAAATGCTAAGATGCTTATAATAGGTTCAAGTGATGAATATGGAGCAATAAAACCAGAAGAGTGTCCAATAAGTGAAAATCATCTGTTAAATCCAACAAGTCCATATGCAATAAGCAAAATGGCACAGGAAGAAATAGCAAAGCTTTATGTTAATTCATATAGGATGAATTTAATTATGGTGAGAGCTTTTAACCATATAGGACCTAAGCAAAGTAAAAACTTTGTGGTTTCAGATTTTGCTAGTAAAATAGCAGAAATAGAAAAAGGAGCAGAACCTATAATAAGAGTTGGAAATTTAGAAGCATATAGAGATTTTACTGATGTACGGGATATAGTAAGAGGCTACTTCATGCTTATGAATAACGGTAAAATTGGAGAATTATATAACATTGGTTCAGGAAATGCTTATAAGATTCAAGATATATTGGATACTTTATTATCATTATCATCTACAAAGATTACAGTAGAAATAGATCCAGATAAGCTAAGACCATCAGACGTACCAATAATACAATGTGATAATTCAAAAATAAAAACACATATAAATTGGTCTCCGATATATGATATAAAAGATACACTTAAAGATACATTAGATTACTGGAGGAATATGTAGCAGCTTTGCTACATTTTTCTTTATGAAAGGAAGGAAAAATTTGAACGGATTAAAAGAACTATACAATTATAGAGAAATGCTTTCGAATCTTGTAAAGAAAGATTTAAGAACTAGATATAAGGGGTCAGTGCTTGGATTTTTATGGACGTTTATAAATCCATTATTGCAATTAATTGTATACACTTTGGTGTTCTCTATAATAATGAAAGTTAATGTTGATAAATTTTATATATATCTTTTTATAGCTTTAGTGCCATGGATTTTTTTTACAACATCTATTCAAGGTAGTGCAGCAAGTATAATAATGAATAAGGATCTAATAAAAAAGATATACTTTCCAAGAATTATAATTCCAATGTCTGTAGTCAATGGGGCTTTTGCTAATATGATATTTAGTATGGTGATAGTATTTATTGCAGTGATGGTTAGTGGAATTGGATTAAGTAAATATTTAATATTTCTACCTATAATAATGATAATCGAATATTTATTTACGCTTGGATTATCATTTATTTTTTCAGCTTTAAATGTTTATTTTAGAGATTTAGAACATATTTTAGGTATTGTAATTATGGGGTGGTTTTATTTAACACCAATAGTATATACACCTGATATGGTACCTCAAAAATATTCAGGATTATTTAATTTAAATCCGATGGTTCCTATTACAGAAGTATATAGAGACATATTATATTATAAACAAATGCCTAGCTTTAGTGGTTTGGGTTATATTTTTATGTTCAGTATAGCAATGATTATTGTAGGATATTTTCTTTTCCAAAAGCTTCAAAAGAATTTTGCGGAGGAATTATAAAATGGAAGTTATAAAAGTAGATAATGTATATAAAAGTTTTAAAGTATATTATGATAAAGGGTCAACACTTAAAGAAAAATTACTTTTTAAAAATAGAAATAAGCATGAAGTGCATAGGGTTCTGAAAGGGGTAAGCCTTAGCATAAATAAAGGTGAGGTAGTAGGACTAATAGGTGAAAATGGTTCTGGAAAGAGTACTCTTTTAAAATTAATGACAAAAATAATATATCCTGATAAAGGAAACATTAATATAAAGGGAAAAGTTTCTAGTTTACTAGAACTTGGAGCAGGATTTCATCCAGATATGACTGGAAGAGAAAATATATATACGAATGCATCAATATTTGGGCTTACGAAAAAAGAAATTGACAGGCGGTTAAATAAAATAATAGAGTTTTCAGAACTAGGAGAATTTATAGATAATCCAGTAAGAACATATTCTTCAGGTATGTATATGAGGTTAGCATTTTCAGTGGCTATAAATGTTGATGCTGAAATTTTATTGGTTGATGAAATATTAGCAGTAGGAGATGCTGCTTTTCAATCTAAATGTTTTAAGAAGATGCAAGAAATAAAAAATCAAGGAACCACCATAGTAATTGTATCACATGATCTATCATCAATAGAAAAATTATGTGATAAAGCTGTATGGATAGATGAAGGGTATAAGAAAATTGAATCAAGACCTCATGATGCAATTGCACAGTACTTAGATAAAATTATGAATAAGGAAGATTATGTGGAAAATATAGATAGTGAGGATTCAAAAGAAGAAATTAAAGAAGATGAAGAAAACAATATAGAAGACGATGCAGAAATAAGTAAAGATATAGAGTTGCCTAAAAAGGATGATAACAGGACTGGAAATAAGAAGTTAGAAATAATTAATGTGAAAATGGTAGATTTGGAAAATGAGAAAGAAAAATATAATTATAAACCAGAGAGCAAGATAAAAATTATAATTAATTATAAAAGAAATAATAATGAAATATATGATACAGCAGCAGGTATTGGGATATTTAGAAATGATGGTACAAATTGTTATGGAAGTAATACTTACATTGATAATGGAGAGAAACTTAAGGTGAAAGATAATGGAGTTATTGAAGTGACGCTTGACAAGGTTCAATTACTTGAAGGAGAATATATTTTAGATGTTGCACTTCATGATGAATATGGAGCTCCATATGATTACATAAGAGGAATTAAAACTTTTAATATATACAGTGCTATTAAAGATACTGGGGTTTTTAGAATAAATCATGAATTCAAAAGCTTATAGATTATTAAATATATGGGATAATTATATTATTATTGTGAATTAAGGAGACGAGTATTAATGGATAAAGATGTATTAGAATATATGTCTAAAGTAAGAGATTATTATCTTGGAAAACCCAATTTAAGTACAGAAGAAGTCGTGAAAATTCTTTTAGGAGAAAGCAAAAGTTCCTATAAAAATGAAAAAAATTTCTTTTTAGATGGTTCCAATGCATCAAATGTGTTTGATATGGATGAGCTACTAAGATGGAAAAATAAAAATAATGATAAGTATGAAATAACATCATATTGGGCAATAACTTCGCATAGAAAGTATATAGGAAAATTCTTGGTATTTGGTAAGAAGGTGGTTAGAAAGCTTCTAGGATGGTATATAAATCCAATAATTGAGCAGCAAAATGAATTTAATGGCTCTATAACTGCTAGTATAAATACATTATATAATAATGAAGTGATTACACAAGAATTTATTAAACAAACAAAATCAAATACTAATTTAGAAGAGAGATTAAGCCGATTAGAAGAAAAGAATAATGAATTAGAAGAAAAGAATAATGAATTAGAAGAAAAG
>NZ_LZZL01000155.1:0-7015 GCF_002006495.1 Clostridium sp. BL-8 | reverse complement strand
TGAGGATATAAATATTTATATATTTATATTTACATGTTTAAAAGTTTGTGATAATATTAACACAAGATTGTTATAATGTTAACAAAAAAGTAAGGGGGATCTTTATGGAATTATCGAAAAAAAGATGGATTATTTTAATCTCAAGCTGTTTTATCAATTTATGTATTGGTTCAATGTATGCTTGGAGCGTTTTTGCAGCTCCTATGGCAAAGTATTTGAGTCAAATTACAGGTGCAACCTTGACTGCTGGTACATTGGCGATTGTTTTTACTGTTACTAATTCAGTTGGACCTATTACTATGATTACTGGTGGAAGAATAAATGATACTTTTGGACCTAAAAAAGTTATCTTTGTTGGAGGAATACTTTTTGGTGGAGGAATGATTTTATCAGGGTTTGCTAATGGATTAGGAATGTTAGTAATTGGTTATGGTATACTAACTGGTCTTGGTATAGGAATGGTATACGGATGTACAATTAATAATTCAATTAAATTTTTCCCAGATAAACGTGGATTTGTTGGAGGTATGACAACTGCATGTTATGGCTTTAGTACAGTAATAATATCGCCAATTGCAAATATATTAATAAATAATTTTGGAGTAACTGCTGCATTTAAAATAATAGGTGCTACATTCTTAATTATTGTATGTGGATGCTCATTCTTAATTGATAAGTGCCCAGCAGGGTTTGTGCCAGAAGGCTGGACACCACCAGTTTCTCAAGGAAACAAGTTGAAGCAAAATGATAAAAACTGGAGAGAAATGATTTCAACTCCGATTTTCTATGTAATGATGCTAGTATTCTTATGTGGTGCTTTTTATGGATTAATGTGTTCATCAATGGCATCTCCTTTAGCACAAGGAATGATAGGTATGTCGGTTACTGCTGCAACTACTGTAGTTTCTGTTTTAGCATTATTTAGTACTTTTGGCCGTATAGTTGCAGGTTATCTTTCAGATAAAATAGGTAGAAATAATACACTTTCTGCTGGTTTTGTACTTGCTGTTATTGGACTTACATGTTTGTATTCTTCAGGGCAAGGAGAAGTGACTAAATTTTATGCAGGAATCATAATTGTAGGATTATCTTTTGGAGCATTTATGAGTGTTTTACCAGGCTTTGTAGCGGATCAGTTTGGTACTACACATAATAGTGTTAATTATGGAATAATGTTCATTGGCTTTGCAATATCAGGTTATTTTGGACCAACAGTAATGAAAAATGTATATGCTGCTGATCAAAGCTATCAAAGAGCATTTTTAATAGCAGCAGTTCTTTGTGTTATTGGTTTTGGATTAACTTTTATTTATCGCTATATGCACAAGAAAGAAATTGCAGCAAATAAGTCAATATAGATAAAAATGTAAACAATTGTATGTTAATTATTAAACAGTAATTAGCAGTTTAATGGAATCAATTAAAATTAAAAACTATCATAACGAGTAAATACAAATTAAAATTTTAAATTATAAGGAGAATACAAAGATGGAAAGAAAATATCCAAACTTAAGTAAACCAATTAAAATTGGAAATGTTACTTTTAGAAATAGAATGTTTTCTGCCCCTATGGGTGGAACAGATATTACAGCTGACTGCACTATTGGACCAGCATCTACAGCTTTTTATGAATTAAGAGCTAAAGGAGGAGCTGCATCTGTTACTGTAAGTGAAGTTGTGGTTCATCCAAAAACAGAAGCATCACATATGTATCATTTAGATCTACAAACCGTTGGATCATTATCAAGTTTTACATATACAGCAGACGCTATTCGTCGTCATGGTGCAATTGCAAGTGTTGAATTATCTCACTCAGGACAATATGCTGGAACATATTTAACTGATAAAGATAAAAAAGAAGGAATGGCTCAATGGGGACCAAGTGAAGGGGTTCGTCCAGATGGAAGGCCTGTAAAAGAACTTACTCAGGAATTAATAGATGACATAGTAAAATCTTATGGAGATACTGCTGCATTAGCTAAAAGAGCAGGATTTGAAATGGTTATGATTCATGGTGGGCATGGATGGTTAATAAATCAATTCTTATCTCCTTATTTTAATAAGAGAACAGATAAATATGGAGGTTCTTTAGAAAATAGAGTTCGTTTTGCACAAGAAGTTCTTGATAGTGTTAGAACGGCAGTTGGACCAGGATTTCCAATAGAATTTAGATTTAGTGGATCTGAATTATTTGATGGTGGATATGATCTTGCAGAAGGTGTTGAAATAGCTAAGTTAATTGAATCAAGAGTAGATTTACTTCATGTATCAGCAGGAACATACCAAAGAGGATTTGGTTTAACACATCCGTCTATGTTCTTACCACATGGATCAAATGTTCATCTTGCAGCTGAAATTAAGAAACATGTAAGTGTTCCAGTTGCAACTCTTGGCGGATTGAATGATCCAGAAATGATGGAAGAAATAATAGCTAGTGGTAAAGCTGATGTTGTTGAAATGGCTCGTGCACTTTTAGCTGACCACGAACTTCCACAAAAGGTTGTTAGCAATCGTGATAAGGATATTGTAAAATGTTTAAGATGTTTCACATGTATGGCAGAACGTGCTATGACATCTACAAGACGTTGTACTGTTAACCCATTAATTGGTCGTGAATTAGGTGGAATGGAAATTATTCCAGCAGCAACTTCTCGTAAAGTTCTTGTAGCAGGTGGTGGACCAGGTGGTCTTGAAGCTGCAATAACTGCTGCAAAACGTGGACATAAAGTAATACTTTGTGAAAAAACTAATGAAGTTGGTGGAATACTTAAAGGGGAACAAGCTCTTCCATTTAAATATGAAATGTATGAATTAGGTGTTACTTTAGGAAAATTAGCAGAAGATGCAGGTGTTGAAATTAGATTAAATACAATTGTTACTAAGGAATACGTTGAAAAAGAAAATGTTGATGCATTAATTATAGCAGTTGGTTCTGATCCACTTGTTCCACCAATTCCAGGTTTAGATGGAGATAATGTAGTAGTTGTTAATAATTATTATTTAGAAAAGGATAAGGTTAGGGATGAAGTTGTAGTTCTTGGTGGAGGTCTTGCAGGTTGTGAAGCAGCAATTCATCTTGCTGGGGAAGGAAAGAAAGTACACTTAGTAGAAATGAGACCTGAACTTGCTCCAGATGCAAACATAAGACATCGTCCAATTTTATTAGCTGAAATTGAAAAGAATGGTATTCAAGTTCATACAGAATATAAAGGATTAAAGATTACAAAAGAAGGAGTACTATGTGCAGACACAGAAGGTTCTGAACATTTAGTACCAGGTACTTCAGTAATCTGTGCACTTGGACAAAGAGCAAGCAGAAATACTGTAGATGAATTAGTTGATTCTGCACTTTGGGTTAGAGAAATTGGAGATTGCGTACGTCCATCAACTATAACAACAGCAGTATACCAAGGATATCATGCAGCTCTTGATATTATTTAATCAGAATATTTTAGACTTAAACCAAATAAACACTTCTCTGGAAAATTAAATCATGCCTCAAATTGACTTTCATTTAAAGATAAAAAGTGAAAGGTAATTTGAGGCCTTCTAATATCATGAAATATTAAAAGCTTACTTAGGTAACAGAAGAGCTTAATCATTTGAAGAGGCAACGAGTACTTGAGCTGTTAAAAAAGAGGGAAGTAAGTACAGAGAATTATTTAACATAGTTTACTAAGTTTTTTCTCCTCTCAGACGCTTTTGTATCCGCTCCAGCGTTGTATCCCAACAAAATAACACACACAGGTTTATAACCTTCAGGAAGGTTCAGCTCTTTTATGAATTGGTTATCAGGATCTGCATCAATAAGTTGTGGCAAACCGCTAACCCAGCATGAGCCAACATCTAAAGATTTAGCGGCATTCATCATATTTCCGGCAGCAAGAGAACAGTTTTCTGCGGTGTACATTTCTGTTTTGTCACCTGAAATCACAACAATAGTAGGGGCGTTATGAAATAAATGAACTTTTTCATTGTTCCCTATCTTCTGTAAAAACTGAGCTTTTTTATCATTTTTCATCTGCTCTAAAAACGAAACAGGCATCATTGCGTATACTTTTTTTATTGCTTCAGATAATTGATTAATTAAACGCTCATTTTGAACGACTGTGAAATGCCATGACTGTTGATTCGATGCTGAAGGTGCATATGTTCCGGCTTCCAAAATAGCTTCGAGTTCAGTGTCCTTGATTTGCTCTGGCTTAAAACTCTTAATACTACGTCTGCTTTTAATTACTGACAATGTTTCGTTCATAATAAAATCCTCCATTAATTTATTTCTGCTTACTTTATATGCATTTGCTTATAAATACTTTTTCATATTCCTAAGCACAATTTCATACCCTGCGGGATACATGTGCCCCCCATCAAATGTGAGCTCTTTCCGCAAATTCCCATTTATATCAGCTAAGCCATCATTGACATTGATAAATTCATAGTGATACTTTTGCGCTAGTAGCGCTACTTTGCTGCTTGCTAATTCAAGTATTTCATTGTTTCGATTCGAAAAAAATGCCTCGTGCTCGGCTTCTGACTCACCGAAATCTGCCACTGGATTGACAGGATAATAAGCCATCACAAATACCTGTGTCTCGGGCAATTCTTCCTTGATTTGCCGCAAAATTTCGTCATAATTCGAGAGGAAGATGTATTCTGGAATGCCGAAGCCCGCATCATTTGAACCAATATTAATAAAAATCTTGCTCGGCGCCAAATCAAAAATACAGACATCCATCGCCATCAGCAGCTCCGCTGTCGTAGTTGCACGAATCCCTCGATTATAAATTAGTTTGTCCAAACCAAGGTTTTGCTGCATTTTTTCAATCGGGAACATTTCCATAGTGGAAGACCCGACGAAAACAATTTGTCCTTTTTGGGCCGTTTGATTCTCCTTCGCAAAGCGTGCTCGTAGGTCACTTTTATATTGCTCGATATCAGGGTTCATATTCGTTAGTGATGTTGATTGTTCTGACATAAATAACAACTCCTTTTCATAATTACTATAGTTTTAGTTTTCGTGTGGTTCAGCATATCTCACCAAAAACTCTACTTTATTACTATAACCAGCTGACAGAGTTATTTGATTTTATGACATGGACAAATGGGTACAATATTATTATTTAGCTTGGAAACTAGAGAATGCTGCGTGAACTTCGACTCTCATGGGCATTTCAGCCAAAAGTTCCAAAACTTGATCGTGACCATCTTCGATAGCTGGATTAGTGAAATGGCGAATGAATGAATCCGCATCTTTGTAAAACTCGAATGCCCACAAAATGTCTGAATCCTTGTCATCTCGGCAAAGTATCCAGTCTACTGGACCATCTGGGTCACCATTGTAATGTAGTTTATTGGTAAGTTCAAATAGAGCGTCTCCTTTTCCAGCCTTCGCGCGCATTTTAAGCACTGTACCAGGCTGCTTTGGGCTAATCATCATATTTCTTTTTTCTGTTGCAATCATAATATACCTCCAATATTTATTTTTTATTGACTAATAAAATAGATTATAAATTTACTGCATTATTATTTTTACTTAATCCTGCTATTGTATGCAAAAATTAAGTATTGCCGATGATTCTAATTGGTTAAAATTATTTACGGTGCTGCTTTTTAAAATGTTGTTCCATCATTTCAAGCATCTTCGGAGGTACTTCGCCGTTTGGTCCCATAGCATCACGAAAAGCCTCCCATAAGTCATCAAGCCCACCGTTTTCACCCATTTGTTTTTCAAGTTCTGCAGAAATTTTTGATAAGTATTCACTCAAATTATTTTTCTCAACCTCACTGAGGCAATTAAAAATTTGATCTGAGTCCAGTTTGCTTTGTTCCGCTTGCTTTGCAGCGTCTTCACCCATCTTGGTAAGTTCTATGTTCATAACTCTCCTGTCTGTCTCCGATTGTGTCCGACTGATATATCCGGATTTTTCAAGCTTGGTAAGCAGCTGACTCAATGCCTGATTACTCATATCTAGATGATTTGAAATTTCTTTCTGACTAATTTTCGGCTGTGTTTTAAGCAACGTCAAAATGCGTCCTTGCCCTCTGTTCGGGTCGGTAAATGCTTCATTTTCATTTCTAATGTGATGCGAAAATCTGTGAAAAAGCATCGTCACTCGGGAAAACTGTTCCATTAAATTAATTTTCCTATCCATTACCTTATCCTCCAATAACATTATATTCTATTTTCATCAACTGCTTGGTTATCAACTAATTAATTATCAAGTACTTGCCTATATATTATCAAGTACTTAACTATATGTCAATACTTTTAAAAAAATTGTGATAATTTATTGATGAAGAAATTTGAAAAACAAAAAAGCAGTCCACATATAATATTTGCGCACTGCCCATTATATAAATTTTCAAACTCTCGCAATATTTGAGTTAAGCCTATATACATGTAAAAACAGGTTACTTAAAAAAAACTATAGGATTTAGCTGTTGCATATAAATGCTTCATTTTTATTATTTTCATAATTTCTTGCATCAATAGCCGTCGAATAATCTAGAGATGCTCTAGAGCTTATTTTTATTTTATCATCAAAAGCCAGAGTATTTAAATGCCTTGAATCCCTTTGGGGTCATTTACTGGATTATATACAGCACTAGAGATATGTGACAAAACATTTGGAATTTCAATATCAACAAATTCACTACAAGAAGTTGTTGTATTATAGTAGTCGAGAATCATATTTTCTAATAAATATGATTGCATTGTAGGTCTTGTATTCCAATCATAAAAGATTAAATTTAGAGTAGCAGCCTGTTTATTAAGATGAATTTCTGCTTTTCTATATTGTTCTATATTTTTCAAATTGACTATAAATTTTTTTATGACTTTTCTTGAATTTAAAATATTAGTATCGTCATTACAAAGCTTTTTTAGATTTGTAGCTGAATCGGGAACAGTGATTTCGATACGAGCTGAGTGTTCATAGTAGGTGCTTCCTTGACCATGTAAACAAATCAAGGAAGACTGATCCATCTAATTTAGTTGATAAGGCTATTGAATATA
>NZ_LZZL01000154.1:0-6813 GCF_002006495.1 Clostridium sp. BL-8 | reverse complement strand
TTTATTTTTTTGCACAAAAATGAGCTGTGCACTAATTATTTAGTGCGACAGCCCCTTCTATTAAAAAATTATTACATTTTTAAATATTATTATGACATCCTCGAAAAATGTTCTACTGCTTTAGCAAAATCAGCAATTGTCTTATCAGCATCACCATGTTCTATTCCTTCACGGACACAGTGTTGAAGATGCCCCTCTAGTACTACTTGACCAACTTTATGTAATGCACTTTTAGCTGCATTAATTTGTATTAAAATTTCTTCACAAGGAACATCTTTATCTACCATTTCTGAAATAGCTCTAAGTTGACCTTCAATTTTTTTAATTCTAGTTTGTATCTTAGGAATATCCATACATTGACGCATACTAAATCCTCCTTTATAACAAAGTATGATATATACATATAGAAGAATATTAGTACTTAAATATATTGTTGTCAATAATTCGCTAGAAAATAGCCTCTCAATCTTCAACGCATAAGCTAAAAAGTATCTCAAATATCCATACTATTTAATAATTCTTTCAAAGCCTTAAGTTCATCATTACTTAAAGTAATACCCTTCCCCATCTTCTCATGTCCAGGTGCCCAATCACGTAAATCATACTTTGCTTCTTTCCCGTTCCAGCTTATTAAATTTAATTCTTTAGTCCATCCTTTTGACGATTCTGATATTTTCCCTAATTCTTTCTCTATTTCGAATTTAATTTCTGCCATAGTTAATACCTCCTATTCTTAAAATATCTTCTTCTAAAAGCATTGCCTTTAATATTGAATTATATCATTGTAAGTTCATCCATTCTATTATCTTATCTGCATTATTAACATTTGAATGTCCAGCCTCAGGTAAAATATTTATTTGTGCATGTGGAAGTAAATTACCTAAACGCCTTGCAGTCTTGTCTGAATGTAACATTATATCCTTTGCTCCTACAAATAACACTGTTGGCATAGTTAACAGCTTTAATTCATCATCAGAAAATATAGGAATGGTTTCTCTCCTATAATTGAAGTTCTTTCCTATTAGCTTTTGATATTTTAACATTTCTTCTGGTATAGGCTTATTGCCATTCACTTTGTAATATAACTTATTTATGCCTTTTTCTCCTAAAATCCCATAAAACATAGCTTTAAAAATAAAAGATGTCTTTTGTGGTCCTATCCCAGATGGACAAAGCAATACAAGTTTAGCTACCATTTCTGGATAATTTACCGAAAACTTTATTGCCAGCCATGCTCCTAAGGAGATTCCTATAACATTTGCTCTTTCTACTGATAGCTTTTCAAAAACCTCCTTAAGCCATTCTGCATAAGAAGAATCACTTAATGAAGGACGGTTTTCATCACTTTTTCCAGGCTCACCTAACATATCTATAGCATATACTCTGTAAATTTTGGAATACTTCTTTATATCTCTTAGCCACATTACAGAATTCATACCGCTTCCATGTAATAATATAAGAGGCGGATTACTTTTTTCACCGCTAGCTATAATAAAGGTCTTTCCATACTTTGTATCCACATAAAATTTTTCATATGATAGTGCCAATTTTTGAAGAAATTCATCATAAAATTTTATAACCCCATTCTTTCCTTCTTCTGTTTTAAATACACTATTTGTTTTCATCTCTATTTCTCCTAATATCATAATTTAGAAATCCAAATTTCTGCCTCTTCAATATTCTTAAAGGTTCTAAAATGATTTCCTTTGTTAGATTCCATGATCATTTCTTTAAATCTATCATTAAGTTTTTCTTCATTTTCTATAATAACTGCAACTTTTACATGATAGTTTATAAATTTTTGTACTGCCATACCTGCAAGTCTTGTCTTAAGATTAAAAAAATCTTCTGATAAGACATTTGAAGGAAACATAATTGTAAAAATGTCATTTTCCATACAAATAGATATACAATCCACCACATCTTGCTCTGAAGAAAGTTTCCATGCTTCAGAAGCAAATTCAATATATTTCATATTATTTTTATGTACTACTCTATAATTCAAAACATTCACTCTCCTTATAAATCCTTTTGTTCCACAAGCATAGAAATGGAGTTTAGCATTTCTTCAATGAAGCTTACATTCCCCCATAATAAAATCCTTAGCCTGTTTTCTTTTTCATCATATTTCATATTAATTGTTGATTTGCCCATTTTAGGATCTTTACAATTCATTACTGCTATAAGAGTATTTGATATTCTAAAATATTCTTCTTTATTTACATCATTTATATCTGCAACAGTAGATACATTTATTTTTTGCTTTTCAGTTTCTTTAACTTCTCCATTAGTAAGAAAATCAATACTTGATTCTTCTTTAATATTTTTATCATTTATATTAACATTATTCTTTTCCATAAAAAGACTTAAATCATTACCTGAAATTCTCCATTGCTTTCCTACTTTACTTGCCGCAAGCTTACCTTCTGTTATAAACTTTCTAATAGTTTTGTGATGCATGCCTAATATTTCTGCTACTTTATCTATTGTATAAAATTGATTCTCCATAAAAAATCTACCCTTTCAAAATTAGTCTATGGTCAAATTATAATAATTATTTTTACCAGCGTCAAGTACTTTATTGTACTTTATTGTATTTTATTGTACTTTAATAAACTTTATTGAACTAAAATAATAATCACTCTTTATTTAAATTTGTAGGTTTCGATAAAAAACATACTAAAAGTAACTTAATCGTTAATAAGTATTGACTAAAAGTATGAATAGGTATATTATAGACAAATACAGTCTGTAATATCTTATTAATAATACATGGAGGATTAGTATGAAATATACCAAAGCTACTAATTATGCATTACATATAGTTGCATATATGATTAAGTATGATAAAAAAGATAATTTAAGTTTGCAGCCTTTGGCAACCCATTTAAATATTGCGCCGAGTTATTTGTCAAAGATTTTAACACAATTAGTAAAAGCTGATATAATTCAATCAACTCCTGGTGCAAATGGTGGTTATGTTTTACGTAAAAGCAAAGAAGATATTTCACTTTTAGATGTAATTAAGGCAACAGAAGGAAGTAGCCCTATGTTTACGTGTGAAATGGATGAAAATCATGAGTGCAAAATCCAAAAAGCAATGGAAGAAGCAGAGAATATGATGGAAACTTATCTTAAAAATAAGAAACTATTTGAAATTATATAAAAACGCCTTAATTTCATAAGTGTTCTTATATTTTAATTACAGATAAATACACTCTGTAATATATTTGATTGAAATAATTATATTTTTGTTATAAATAGTTTATTACTAATGTTTAATCTAAAATATGATTTATGCTAATAATAAAATTATAAAGGAGATGTTTATATGTCAGAATTTTGGGAAAAAAGTTTTGCAGAAAAACAAGCAATGTGGGGATTTGAGCCATCAAGCACTGCAATTATAGTAGCAGATTACTTTGCTGAAAATAATCTAAAGGATATCTTAATACCAGGTGTTGGATATGGAAGAAATATAAAACCATTTATTGATAATAACATGGAAGTTACAGGAATCGAAATTTCTCAAACAGCAATTAATATAGCAAGGCAAAATGGAATTAATAATAACATTTATCATGGGTCAGTATCAGATATGCCTTTTGAAAATAAACTCTATGATGGTGTAGCTAGCTTTGCACTTATTCATTTGTTAAATGAATATGAAAGAAAAAAGTTTATTAATGATTGCTATAACCATTTAAAACCAGGTGGATATATGATTTTTACGGCTGTTTCAGAAAAAGCTCCAATGTATGGTAATGGCACGAAGCTTGCTGAAAATTATTATGAAACAACATATGGGGTAAAACTGTTTTTCTATAATTCTAAGTCAATAGAGAAAGAGTTTGGAAATTATGGGCTTGTAGATTTTGTAGAGGTTGATGACATATATAAGGATAATCCAGATAAACCTCCAGTAAACCTTTTAATGATAAAATGCAGAAAAGAGATATAAAGCTGATAAAATTCTCAAATAAAATCATAGAATATAGATAAACCCTATTATAGGGTAATCATATAAGAAAATAAAAAAATAGAACAAATGTCGTTCTATTTTTTTACTTTAAATCTATCCGCTAAATTATAGTTTATCTTTCAATTAATCCTCACAACATATTTTCAAAATACTATACTAATTACTTCACAACTATTACCATAATAAAGTAGACACCTTATATACCATTTTCAAATTCACCATTTTCAAAACTTTTTCGCAAAGCTCTTATATGTTTTAGTGGCGGCTGTCCAAATAACCGCTTATATTCTCTGGTAAACTGCGATGAACTTTCATAACCAACTTCCATGGCTGCAGTAGTAACATCCATAGAACCATTTAGCATGAGCCGTCTTGCTTCATGAAGACGAAGCTCTTTCTGATATTGCAATGGACCCATGGCAGTTACAGCTTTGAACTTATGATGCAGTCCTGATACACTCATATTATTTGATTTTGCTAGCTCTTCCACCGTAAAAGAACGGGTATAATTTTCCTTGATCCATTCTATAGCTTTACCGATTCCATCTGCCTGCTGATCGGCAAGCAACTGTTGAAAAAACAAGTATCCATACTCTCCTGTCAACAGATGATAAATCATTTCACGCTTAATAAGCTCCGATAAAAAGTAAGTATCTTTAGGTCTATCTATTAGCTTCAAAAGTCTAATAAATAACTCTAACAGTTCCCCATCTGATTTCCCTACAAATGCCCCTAAATAAAGATTCTCATTCTTTATGTCAAATTCAATATGAGCATCCATCACCACAGAAGCAATTTCACTTGTAGTAAGATCAATACGCAGACTAATACAGGGCAACTCCTTTGATGCTCCTATCACTTGCACGGATACAGGAATATCAATAATAGACGCTGCGAAATCACCTGTATTAAAATGTATAGTCTCCTCTCCGAAATGAAACTCCTTTCTTCCTTGAAGAATAATACTAAATGCTGGATTCATAACTCCTGGAGTTATAGGAATTTCATGACTGTGCCTAGTAACTGACAAAAATGGAATTGTTGTTTTGGTATTTCCATCAATTTTAGCTATCCTCTCTGTCATTTCAATTATAGTATTCAATGTCTTTTGCTTAATAAAGTTACTTTCTTCAAATAATACTTCTTTATTTAGATTTTCTTTTTGTTCTAACATTTATTTCTCACCCAGCCTTTATACTTAAACCATTTGCTGATAATTTCCACATCTTACTTCATTTCTTTAACTCCATGATAATATTTCTTAAAACTATAGTAAATATTATATCAAAAATCAATTTGTTTTTTCATTAGTTCATTGAATTAATACTTTGCAGAATTAGGCAGATTTTATACATTATCGTTATATTATGTTTTTATTTTTCATGTGATAATATGGTTAGTCAAACTTGATGTCTAAACTATTAAATTTTAATAAAAGAGAGGTATAAAGAAATGAAACAAAGAACTTGGTTTATAACTGGTATTAACAGTGGATTCGGACGACATATGACTGAACAACTCCTTGAGAGGGGCGATAAAGTTGCTGGTACTGTACGCAATATGAATTCAGTAGAAGACCTTAAGGAAAAATACGGTGCTCTTCTTAGAGTGTATCATCTTGACGTTACAGACACCAACGCAATTTATAAGGTTGTCGATCAAACCTTCAACGAACTTGGAAAAATTGATGTTATTGTAAGCAACGCTGGTTATGGGCTTATTGGTGCAGCGGAAGAATTAACTATTGAGCAAATTACTCATCAGATTAACACAAATCTCCTTGGATCTATCCATTTGATTAGAGCTTCATTACCACATCTACGTGCTCAAAGAGAAGGTCATATCATTCAGCTCTCATCATCAGCAGGCCAAACTGCATTCTCTGGAGGATCACTCTACCATGCAACTAAATGGGGAATCGAAGGATTCTGCGAAGCCGTAAGACAGGAAATCGCTCCTTTTAACATCAGTCTTACAATAGTGGAGCCAAGCGGAGCACGTACGAATTTTACACATCATAGTGTAGTATTGGGTCAAAAGTTAGAGGCTTACTCGATTTCTCAAGCACATAATGCAAGACGCGGTTTTGAAGATACCTCGGTAGTTCCTATTGGTGATCCTGCTAGAATGGTGAAAATCATGATTGACACTGCCGACCAAAAGCCAGCACCAATAAGAATTGCTCTTGGCAGCGGAGCTTATAATACGATACATCAATCACTTTCAAATCGTCTTGAAGAACTTGAAGCACAAAAAGAACTTGCCTTTTCTACTGATTTCTCTGCTAATGAATAGAAGGTAAAATAGGCATTTATAGTGTTGAATTTGTTAGATACAAATTTAAGTATATTTTAAAATCTTAGTAGAAACAAATGATCTGCTACCAATACTGTTCATTGGTAGCAGATTGTTTGTAAAATTGTTGACATATCAATTCTAAATTTTCCTAACCGTTGATTTTTTTAACTAGTTTATAAGAAGTCTCCACATGCTTCGCATGTTGAAACAAATCTAGAATAATATTCATACTTTGATTAGATTCAGCTTATCTTTAAAAAATAGGCTGTTATTTATGGTAAACTTGACCTTTCATTATCCTAAACTTTATTCAGAAGTTAAGCATTTCTTCTAGAACATAGGCTTCCTATTATAGACATAATCATCATTTCAAATTAACCTATAAAATATAAAAAAGATAGAACACTTATCTCTAAATATTCTATCTTCATTATACTTTATTTTTTACAAATTTTATATTAATATACCATATTATCAACAATATTTTGCATATTCCATTTATTAAATCTTATAAAGGAGCCAGCTGCAGCCTT
>NZ_LZZL01000153.1:0-6553 GCF_002006495.1 Clostridium sp. BL-8 | reverse complement strand
TGGCATCTCATGCACCCTATTATAGAGTTGTGGCACTTTGAGTTTAACCATTCAGAAAAATCTTCTGTGCTTTCATTCTGTAAGGTAACACATTTGCTTATATGCATCATAATAGCCCTTTCTCCTTATTTCCAAATTTTTTATCTTAAAATTTTACATGTTTATATTATAGATATTCAACATATTAACTAGACTTATAACTTGCAAACTGTATCAATGAGAAAATCCTTTAAATATTTATAATTTAAGAGAAAAAGAACTATAGGCTTTTCAAAGATATATACTTCAGAAATCCATTTCATGGATTTCATTCTTAATTCATGACTTATAACTGTAATGCAGAATAAATAAAATGAAATGAACTGGTTAGAGAATTGTAATTTTCTATTTCTCGAAAATGAATTGCATAAACTATATTCCTATTTATATTCGTTTAGAGTAATTAATTCATTTCTTCTTTTTTAAATTTGTAACTACAGTTTAATATTTATGATTGATAATCTAATATCATTGACATTAGATTATCAACCATAAATATTTTTACTATAATAAAGTGCATCTAGCAAAAATTACTGAACCTTCGTTTTCAGAATTTAAATAAAAGTTTTAGAAATAGACACTTTATAAGTGATTTCTAGTTCTAAAACTATTGGCAAAAACAAAGTATAAATACCATGCTAAATCATGCTGTACTTATTTCCAATAAAAATAATGAATTATACACTATATTTAGATAAGAGATCATCATTATTATCATAAAACATATATTTTTAAGAATGAAGAGTATATTGTGAAAAAATAGTTCAAATAATCAGTTTCTTTGATTTTAATGCCTTATTTTGTCTGTTTAGAGTAATAGCTGTTTACCTGTTTTACATATTATGAGAATATATACCTGTACTTGGGACATGTGTAATTATATAGTAATAATTGTGCGAATATTGTAAGGCACAAAAATTAATTATATGTAAGTAAAACAAAAACTTATTATTGAAAAGATAATACTTATTTAAAAAATGAATTTTGATTATAAAAAAACTATCAACATAACAAATTATATGATCAAGCAGTGATTCAATTGGATTGGATATATTTTAATAAGTATTATTTGTACAAGCTATATACTTTTGTAATAAATCTATGTTCGCGAGATAGATACTTTGCAAATAGTTATATAAATAAATTAAAATGGTAGGTGAAGTATAAAATGTTAGAAGAATTATTGGACGTATTAGAAGACCTTGCTAGTAAAATACCTACAGATAAGATTTCAGCATTCTTTTCTTGGTGCTCTAGCTTTGTATCAACAGTTGCATTATATGCATATTATTATGGTGGCCAAATAATCAATTGGGTAAAAGATCATGGAGCAGATGTTGCAAATATGTTCTTAAAAGGCTGGAGTGCATATAAAGCGGTTCAAGAAATATTAAAACATTTTGGAATAAACATATAACTCCATTAAGTTATATATTTATTCTAAATGATGTTTTAAATTATTAGCAAATTTGACCTTATAACTTTTAAATAATGAACTTAATTTAAATCCATTATTTAAAAGTAAGGCTAATCTTGAAGTATATTATATAACCCTGCATATGATGACTAAGCAGGGTTATAATATGCTAAGTATATCTTTTCAATTGTCGCTATTATACAATTAAAAAGATATACTTAACATATTATATATGTTATAGTAATAATTTTACATCTAAAATTGTAATGAGTCAAGTATTCAATTAAGGCTCTAATTTATAAATTCAATTGCAAAAAATACATATAACTTTAATATGCTAAATTGGGATTATTTACATTGCAAAAATTTTATGTTATGATAGCAGAAATCTATTGTAAAATAAGATGTAATAAAGAAGATGGAGATGGTTTTTTTGAATATTTTATCTCTAAAGAATATTAAAAAAAAATACAATAATAAAGAAGTTTTAGATATCGAAACATTAGATATTGAAAGTGGGAAAATTTATGGATATCTTGGAAGAAATGGAGCTGGAAAATCGACTACCATTAAAATTATCATGGGAATCGAGTTACCTGACCATGGACAAGTTTGCTTTATGGATAAGCAAATAGATTACAAAAATCAAGAGTATAAAAAGTTTGTTGGTTATTGTCCGGATTATCCAGCGGTTTTTGAAAAACTTACTGTATTTGAACATTTAAACTTCATTGCATATCTGTATGGCATGGATAATGATAAAGAAATAAAATTAAGAATTAATAAATATCTTACGCATTATGAAATGAATGAATATGAAGATACCTTAATAGAAACCCTTTCAAGAGGAAACAAACAAAAAGTTTCTATTATTTCATCTATAATACATAATCCGTTAATCCTAATATATGATGAACCTACACTTGGACTTGATCCAATAAGTATAAAACAATTCAAAGATATGTTAAGGGAATATGTTAGAGATGGTAAAACTGTATTTCTATCATCTCATGCACTAAATATTATTGAAGAGATCGCTGATGTAGTTACAATAATAGAAAGGGGCAAAATAGTAAGGAAAAATATTTCAGTAAAAAACATTCGAGATAATCTTACAAGTATGGAAGATTATCTAATATCTGCTATTGAAAATTGAGGTGACTAAATTTATGAACTTTTTGAACTTTTTGAAATATAAATATAAGTTAAATTCTGATGTAGTAAAAAAACGCTCCAGTTCTGTGGTATATGCTGAACGATCAGCTAAATTTATCTTTGGAATATTATTATGTTTATTAATAAATTTTGTGCTTAAATTAGTACCTAAAGACATATTAAATAAAATGAATGCTTATACAATAGTTATTTATACGCTTTTATGTATTTTCTCAATGTCAATAGCAATAAAAAAATATTATAAAGAGTATTTTGAGTCTGCAGAACGTGAAATTATTCTAATTACTCCTATAAATCAGAAACAAATTATATTGGTAAGATTCTTTATAGTATGGATTGAGGTTTTCAGTTTAATTGCGTTTATGTATTTTCCATTTGTTTTTGCATGTTTTATTAATAAAATTTTCAGTCTTGAAATTTTATTAATAACTGTTCCAGAAGTGCTTTTCATATCACTTTTAGGAAGTGTTTTTGCTCACATCCTTTTTGCAGTTGCTTTTTTGGTATGTAAAGGGAAGGGATTAAAAACAGTATCATACTACGTTTTAGTTGTATTCTCTGTTTTATTAACATCACTGTCGTTTTTATACAAAAATGGGTTTCCCAATATTGCAATTAAAAATATTATTATTGAAAGTATATTTTATGGGCTTCTTCAATATCCAAGTTATATTTTATTTAATGAAATACATATATTGGATACTTTGATATTTACCATAATTATTGCATTTCATAGTTTGGTACTATTTGTAATAGCAATCAATTTAACATCATATTGTTATAAAAAAGGATTGCTCATGGTTTCGTCAAGAGATCTAAAGAAATCTTTTTATATATCTTTTCAAACAAAATGTATAAATAAATTTATACAAAATAATTTTTTAAAGAAAGATATTTTCTATTTAATTCGAACTCCGCAAGTACTTTCATCATTTATTTCTCCAATTGTTGTTATATGCTTAACGCTCTCACAAAAGAGCTTTTATAGCAGTAAAATGATTTTTCCTGTATTTATTGGTATTTATTCTTTAATAATAACTTCAATTTCTATAAGTATAATTCAATCAGATGATATTCAACATAAAGACTTGTTGATCTCAATTCCTATTAATTACAAAGGCTTAATTACTAGTAGAAGTTTGCTAACGTTTATTATATCTTTTATCATTTCAAGTCCATTAATATCAATAATGTATATAATAAATCAAGTAAAATTTACATATACAATTTTTTCACTACTTCAATTAATGATAACAATTTTTATAACTTCAAAGTTAATGGT
This sequence comes from Clostridium sp. BL-8, assembly GCF_002006495.1. Classification (NCBI taxonomy): domain Bacteria; kingdom Bacillati; phylum Bacillota; class Clostridia; order Eubacteriales; family Clostridiaceae; genus Clostridium; species Clostridium sp. BL-8. The sequence goes on along the minus strand of NZ_LZZL01000153.1, from coordinate 2,639 downwards.
AAAAAAAGTTATAAATCTAAGCATAAAAGAAACAGGCAGTTATAGATATGACGGAAAATTAGCATTAACAGTAATAACTTTTTCGTTTACTTGGGGAATATTTTTATTAATATTGTTTTGTATTTTGTTTACGATTCTAAACTTATAAACTGAAAAGGGGGAATAAAAAGGTATGAATAAGAAAAATGATAAAAAAACCTTAAAACATAAAATATCATCTGCACTTACTGTAATATGCATAATATTTCTATTTCTAGAGTATAGTGGATTGCTGAAATATATTGAAAATTTATTTTAAGGGGTGACATTAAGTGAACACAGGGCAAGTTGCAGTTGAATTAAGAGATTTATCAAAAATTATTGGGAAAAAAAAATTAATAGATAATATTTCTATAAAAACATATCACGGTGAAGTATTTGGTCTTTTAGGACTAAATGGAGCAGGAAAAACAACCATCATGAGAATGATTACAGGGCTAATAAAACCTACAGAAGGAAGTGTTTATATTGAGGGGATTCATGTTGCAAATCACTATGAAAAGGCACTTGCGCATGTAGGTGCAATAATTGAAGAGCCAGAAGTTTACAAACACTTAAGCGGATATTTAAATCTTAAAATAATGGCAAATATGTATCCAAACATAAAAAAAGATAGGATAATTGAAGTAGCAGAGTTTGTTGGATTATCAAAAAGACTTAAAGATAAAGTTAAAACTTATTCTCTTGGAATGCGGCAACGTCTTGGCATTGCTATTGCACTTTTAAATAGCCCCAAAGTCTTGATTCTCGATGAACCTTTTAATGGACTTGATCCTTTAGGTATTAGAGAAATTAGAGATACTTTAATAGATATAGCTAAGAAAGATGGCGTTTGTGTCATTATTTCAAGCCATATCTTAAGCGAAATGGAGTTACTATGTGATAGATTTGCCATCATAGATAAAGGTACTCATGTTGAAACAAAAACTATTGGCGAAACAAGCCAAAGGGAATTCTATAAAGTGTATTTTGAAATGCTAAATGTTATAGATTATGTAAAGATTAACGAAATTCTAAACTCAATTTCAGTCAAAGTAAATAAAATATCTGATAAAGTTTTTTCTGTTACTGAACATCAACAGACTGTTTCAAAAATAATAAATATATTAACTAATTCAAGCTTAGATATTGTGTCTGTCATCCCTCAAAAGAAAAGTCTTGAAGAATATTTCATTGGGAAAACAGGAGGTCAAAATAAATGAATGAATTAAAACAATTTATAAAGTTAGTCGCTAATGAGCTTTTTAAAACGTTTTTTCAGAAGAAAACAGTGGTTTTTATATTATTTATAATTATTGCGATTCTTGTAATCGTAATTGGAAGTATAAAATTAGATAAAGGTACGACATGGAAGATTGATTTAGAATCACAAATTACTAATTTAGAAAAAACAATTTCTGATGAAAAAACTACCGACACTGATGAAAGCATTGTTAGATCTGATGAAGAACGACTTGAGCTTTTAAAGTATAGATTAGCTCACAATATACCAGAAAATGTAATTACGCCGCTTAGATTTGTATATAATTGTAATAAAATTGTTACTTTTATTGTATTATTTATGGCAATATTCTCAGCCAATATTATTGCTGAAGAATATTCCAAGGGTTCTATACGTCAATTACTTATTAAACCAGTAAAGAGATGGGAAATATTCACAGCAAAGTTTTGCTCTGTAGCGTTAGTCAGTATTATTCTATGCTCTCTACTATTTATAATCTCACTGATAATTGGACTTATATTGTTTAGCAAAAATAGCTCTTCTATTAATGATGTCATCTTATCAAATGGTAATCTTGTGGAAAGAAATATGTTGCAATATGTTATTTTATCATCTCTTTCAGATGTGTTTTCAATAGTTGTTATCAGTTCTCTATCATTTTTAGTAGCTACAATAGTTCGAACTGCTGGATTATCAATTATTATTTCTATTTCAGTATATTTTGGTGGCTTAATTGGCGTATCTTTTCTAAAAAACAATCCAATTTATAAGTATATGTTGACTCCAAACTTGTCTTTATCTTCATATTTACCAGGAGGTAATCTTCCGTTTGAAGGGGCTTCATTTAGTTTCTCTTTAATTATATGTATTATATATTTGATTATATTTCTATTTAGTGGTCTATATATTTTTAGTATAAGAGATGTATATTAATCGTGTCTTGAAAAAGTATATGAGCCATTAAGTACAAATATGCTACTATTATTCCTATAAGTTTAATATTTATAAAATCCTACAAAAATAGAGACAGACTTCACATTTTGTTGTATAAATTAATTGCGAAAAACATTAACAACAAGAGTGAAGTATATGTCTCATAAAAACATTTTAACAGAAAAATCAACATTAATTGGATTTTTCTTATACTTCTTAAGACCTGTGTTAAAGCATATAGAGCGGCTTATAAAAAAAACTCTGTAAAAAAGGGCTATAAAGGAACATTACTATATCTATACCCAAAAAATATATTGTTTATCTATATTTACCTATTAAAGCATTTAAATTACGTGCAAGTAACTCATAGTATTCTGTAAAATTGATTAGTTCAATCTTTTTATAAGTTGCCTCTGGAAGTTCATGTAATGGAGTCTTATCTAGT
>NZ_LZZL01000152.1:0-6700 GCF_002006495.1 Clostridium sp. BL-8 | reverse complement strand
AGCAGCTCAATTTCAAATGCCTGCTTCACAAAAATGTATATGATTTCTAGTATAGGTGCACACAAAAGTTTAACTTAAATAGATAATTATCCTACATATAAGTAAAGTTTATAAATTTAACATATGCATTAGCCTGATTCATGTAATATCAATAAGAATTCCAAGTGTATAAGTAAATTTTTTGTTTTGGTTATCTATAGCAATTGATAACTCTACAAAATGATTTTTTTTGCTTACAATAAAATTCATTTTATAAAATTCACACCATACCTTTCCAACCCGCATGTTTCCTATAAATATTTATATATTTACCTATTTTCATATTAAAATTCTTTTCTTTCTACATATATTCCTATTTAAATATATTTCTATAAACAAACTTACCTAGAAATATTCAAACATATTTTCACATTTTTATAGCTTTATATGAACCTATGAATATTTAAAAATGTGAAAAAATTTTAATTTTTTTCTATTTAAGTATTTTTATATTTTTATATTTGCATATTTCTATTATGTAAGGTAATTAAATCTGTTGATGATAATTTAATTACGCACTGATTTCTATTGATGCATATTTAAAAATAAATAAGGAGGCTTTATTAATGAACATAACTACAAAAAAATCAAAAAGTAAAGATCAAGTTAAAGATGACTTTAGCATTAATGAAGATGAAGAACTAGATGTAAGTGAATTTTGTGATGGTGAGGCAAAAATTGAGGGTGAACTTTTAAGATCTTTTTCTTTTGACTCGTCTGATGAACCAACTGAAATTTTTACAAATTCTGCTACCACCTCCTCTATCACTCCTAATAAAGTAATCTCAACTAATGATACTTCTTTTAATAGCGCTGCTCATAAAGATGATATTTTAGATCATAGAACTCAAAAAGCTAATCCAAATGGCAGAACCCCTTCTGTTGATGGCGAAGCCTTTGATATGGTAAGAAGCTATACCTTAAGGCGCTCAACAGTGCGTATTTTAGGTAAAATAAAAGTTATCCATAACGATGACAATGTATATTTAAATACCATTGTTGATGAAGCTATCCGCTATTATTATGAGTATCTAAAAAATAATCTTAAGGAATAAAAATAAAGGCAGGCTAAGTATAACTTAATCTGCCTTTATAATTCTTATAGCTGGCTCTGCCAATTGAAATTTGTCAGCGTCAGATTATGCTTCTTAGCAGATAAATAACAATAAGGCGAGCATTCATTTTAGCGGTATGTTTGCTATCAATTCGCGGTATAGCTGCTCCGTACTTTCGCTGTTATGTAAACTTATATATACATCTTTCTTATCGGTTCGTTCAATCTTTATTGTAGGAGATGACTTAGGTTGAACAAAGAGTAAAGTTTCACCGAGTGTATCTGATTTGAAATTTCCTTTTAAGGCTCCCCCGGTACCGCCATACCCATTAGTCCTTGTGCCAATACCAATATCACTCATGCTTTTCTCTATAAGAGATATATTATGAACTTCAGAGGAGTCAATATTTAATCCATACATAGCTTTTATTTGTATGTGTCCATCAAGTACACTTATATCAGGGTCTTTTTCACCATAAAAAAATAATGCACATATCCCAATAAGAATTACTGCAGAAATTGAAGCTATAGCAATAATAACCGCTTTTGGCGTCTTTGATATTGACACATCAGTTTTGTAAATAACCGATGTGCTTCTGTATTTGTTATAAATCCGATTATATGCAACGACTAATACCACAATTCCAGGAACACATATAATTACCAATAAAATAACACCTGTTATAATACTGAAAAGGGACAATATACCTGTCACAAACATACAAACGCTATAAATTCCCCACATCAAACCATTCTCGCGGTTGTATGAAGGAATGTCCGCTATCTCTTCAGGTCTTACGGTACTTCCTGAGCAAAAGTGCATCGGTTCTTTACGTTTGAACGCCCAAAGAGCGATCACCACAAAAGTCAATGAACACAGCCAACATATAGTGGCAAATATTATATTCCCAAACGACATTACTATTTCCTCCTCGCAATCTTTTGAAAATACAAATAATCTAAACTACAAATTATAATTTATTGATTAGACATAACATACTGTTTTAATTCTTTTGGAGATGGATTTATGAAATATTCGGAATCTATAAAATCAACTAATTTTTTTGAAGAAACCCATCTAAAATCAATGGTTTCACCTTTTTGGAGTACAATATTATTTTTATCAATATTACAAGTACATAAAAATACTTTGAAAAATGCATTCACCTCTGCATTAATAATATTATAAATCAACTTAAGCTCTTCAGAGACAATTCCTGTTTCCTCAAGTAATTCTCTTTTTGCCGCTTCTAAAATACTCTCACTTTTTAAAACGCATCCACTAGCACCTGCTTCCCATAAACCTGGGAACTTTGATTTATTCCAATCTCGTTGCATTAATAGATAAGTTCCATCCTCATGACAAACAATAATTACAACTACTGCATGAAATAGGCCTTCATCTATTTTCTCACCTCTAATTAAATCAATTCCTACTTTTATTTCATTTTCATTATATGCATCCCATAATTCCATAACTCTATCCTTTCAAATTACAATCAGTTAGAAATTGTATTTTATTTATAATATAATTCATCTGACTGCTTTAACTCTTGTTTTTAGCTAAGACTATTTTTTAATTAAATACTTGCTTATACTTTAAATTCCATTATTCAATTTTAGCATTTATTATTTTTATATAATTTAATCAATTCATTTAAAGAAATATCTATATCAACTTTTTTTAATAAATCTTTCCGTTCATCATATAGTTTTTCAATCATTGCTTGAAATCCTTGTCCTAAGTGTATTTGTTTGTGACAATTACAGCATAAAGAAACAATATTTTCTTCAACATCTAAAGATACTTCAAAATTTTTGTAATAAGTGAGTGGTACCAAATGATGAGGTTCTGTATAGTTTAAGTTTGAGTTTTTTCTAAGAAATGTTGAATGAGTATTATCAAATTCACATTTGTAATTTGCATGCCTCAACGCATTTATTGATACCCTGCGGCTTCTAGGATAAACATATTTATTTTGGATACAAATAGGATTTTTTTTATTTTTAGATTTACCTGTATATTCGAAATATGTGGTATCCAAAGAAATATCGCTTTTACTAATATCTGAAATAAGGTCATCATCTGAATAACTATCATCTGAAAATATATTTAATTCCTCAATAGCCTGTACAAGTTCTTCTCTTAGTGTCCATTCCCAAGTCTTTGGTTTTGTATTAATTTGTTTGCTTTTCATCACTACAATAAATCTTGTTCCTTTAGCTATATCACCTATTCCCTTAACCTCAAAGCGTCCAAGTTCTTTTTGTACTCTTCCCGCCAAACCATTTATAATTCCATTAGCACTCATGCTATGCTCATTATATTTTTTACCTATATAACCACAAGTTGCAGAATATCCAGGTTCTATGTACCATTTCTTTATAGCTTCTTTGCTTTTATCATCAAAAACTTTAGGATTAACTAACAATTGCTTCCATTCCTCAGTAGTTATATCAATATCGCAATGATATTCACCATCAATAATTTTACATATTTTCTCAGTCATACTGTTCCTCCAATTTTTAGCTATAAAATATTTATCTTAATTAGATTATCGTACTCTGTAACATTTAAATTCGTAATATATTTTTAAACTCCTGCTGATTAATCATTGAAACCACTTTACTGTTTAAGAATAACAAAATAAGCAAATGTATTTTTTTATAATCGTAAAGCATGATTTTATGAATAATGGGAATTTGTATTCTATATATGATAATTCACCATATTATCAATTGATACCGCTTAAAACTTATTCTACAAATTGAAATTTATTGCTTAGCCATTATATCCATTTGCTATAATTTTTTAAGTCTCTTATAATATTTGGATTAGTCGTTTTCCCAATTCAAATGCTTTTTTGCAATCTTGTGGAAATACTTCTTTCCTACGTTTTAATTTTTTGTCAGCATCAAAAGCTGTTGAAACATATTTTGAATAATCATCAAATTGATATGTATCTGTCACAAAAAGCGATTCCGTTTTCCCAAAAAACCTTTCAAATAAAAATTCATTATATTTAATGGCTTCTTTCCATTTTGTTTGCTCCAATTTTTGCTCATTAACTCCAAATGTATAAATTAATCCTACAGAAATTCTTTTAGTAAAAAGCGAAGAATATTTTTTATCATACACTAGATATGGAAAAATTAATCGCTCCATAAAAGATTTCATTTCACCTGTAATTGAACCTAAGTAAATTGGAGAAGCAAGAATTATAGAATCTGCATTCTTAATTTTTTCTAGAATTGGACTTATTTCATCATTAATGCAGCACTGTCCATAACTATTACCATTTTTCAACTTACATGCGAAACAACTTTTACACCCTTTATAAGTAAAATCATATAGATTAATCATTTCTGTTTCTGCCCCATTTAATGCTGCTCCCTCAAGAGCCTTATTTAGCAAGATTCCTGTATTCCAGTCTTTTCTTGGACTTCCATTAATAGCAACTACCTTCATATTTATAACCCCATTTCCTATTTTATAAAATTTAATTATTAAATTAACTTTATTAATAGAGTAATGGTTGTAGTATAGAACAACGTCAAGAATTATTTATTAATGATTTTAAAAAATCACATTCACCTAAATTCTTATTTCCCTTTACTTTATTTAGTATCTCTATCAATTGATATAATTCTTTAATTTTATTTTCAACTCCAGTTATCTTATTATCTATGTAATCTACTAACGTATCTCTATGAGCACATTTTTCATTACTAACTATTTTAATCAAATTAGATATTTCTTTTAAGCTAAACCCATAATTTTTCATTTGAACAATAAATTTAATTCTTAATACATCTTCCTCTAAATAAACTCTATAACCACTTTCATTCCTTATTGGATTGGGTATCAAATTTATACTTTCATAATATCTCAAAGTTTCTTTTCCTATATTAAATAATTCTGATAAATACTTTCGTGTATATTTATTCAAACTTTTTCTCCTTATTTATTACAATGCTAGGTTTATTTTATCAAAACAAATTAAAATCTATAAAACTTAACGTTGAATAAGAAACGTACTAGAATTGATTAATCAATATCTATAAGTGTATTCATTAATAATTTTACATCTTCTCCCTGTTGTTGTCTTCTTTTTATATTATCTCTTCCCCAAGAACACATTAAATCAATTATTTTGTTTACTGATACCCCGTACTCCGTAATATGATATTCAACCTTTGGAGGCATCTGATTATATACAATTCTACCTATAATACCATCTTTCTCAAGCTCACGAAGTTGCTCAATAAGGACTTTTTGTGTAATAGCCGGTATACAACGTTGTAATTCACTTGTCCTTTTTTTTCCATGCATCAAAAAACATATAATTAACGCTTTCCATTTTCCTCCTATTATTTCTAGTGTAGCTTCTATACCTAAATTATATTGTTTCATACTAACCTCCACGTGAAATTTTTATTATATTTAGATAATATAATGACTCATTATCATCAACATACTATCACCATTCAATACTTACTTTCAAGTAACATTGTTACTTCATTGTGTGTATTTACAATCCCTTAAAGCCATTATAAACTATATTCATAAAAACCAATAAAAATTTTATTAAAAAAGGAGTAAAATTATGCAAACACTTGTTATTTTGGCACACCCTACTATAATAGATTCAAAGATCAATAAAAGATGGAAACAGGAATTACTTCTATATCCTGATGAAATTACTATTCATGAACTATATAAAGAATATCCAGATGGAAATATTAATGTTTTAAAGGAGCAAAAATTGCTTGAATCATATGACAATATTATATTTCAATTTCCATTATATTGGTATAGCTATCCTTCACTATTAAAAAAATGGTTGGATGAAGTTTTTACTCATGGTTGGGCTTACGGTTCTAAAGGTGACAAGCTTAAAGGCAAGAAATTTGGAATAGCAATGTCAATAGGTGATAAAAAAGATAATTACTTACCATCTGGTTCTGTTACCTTTACAGTAGATGAAGTTATTATTCCTTTCAAAGCTACAGCTATACATGTAGGTGCAATTTTAATGCCCCACTTTGCAATATTTGGTGCTTCATATGAAGCTAGTGAAGAAGAAATCAATCAAAGTGCAAAAGATTATATTAAATATATCTTTGATTTCAAGTAATAACTAATTGAGTACTGTGACTTTTTCTTTTTTAATATACAGATTTGTAAATAAAAAATTACTGATTAGAGTTACTCTCAGTAATTTTTTTGCAATTTTTTAATTATTGACTCTTTATATATCTCATTTCTTACTTATGAAAATTCTCTTCTTTTTATTTACAAATTTATAATTTATCTTTCAATTCAACATAGTTTTTAAATACCATACTTAACACTTCTCAAACAACAAGTTTTATTTAATATAACCAATTACAGCTTCGTAGTGTTAGCCTAATTAGAATCACTGCAGCATGTCCAATTATATGAATAATGGGAATTTATATTTTATTTATGATAAAGTTCACCCTTCATTATCCTAAACCTTGTATTAAATATTAATATTATAAACATTGTTTAAATTTGAACTTTTAATTTTTGACCTGTTGTAAAATGAAATTGAACTAATAAAAATATCCATAGTGGATTAT
>NZ_LZZL01000151.1:0-6945 GCF_002006495.1 Clostridium sp. BL-8 | reverse complement strand
TTAGCGGATAGACATCCTAAATGTAATTTTATTATTGCAACATATATATATAAATTTAAATGTTACATAAGTCAGCATTTTAATACACTTAATTACATTAATAACATCAATTATGCCAATTACATTATTACACTTTTCATTCCAATTTTCAACACAGGTAATGATTGTTATTCTCTATATTTATCCAAAATATTTCATTAATAATGTATGTAGATGATTACTTTGACAACTTTCTATATAAGAAAACATAAAAGAGGCTATTTAAAGATAAATGTAAATTTCCTTTAAACAGCCTCGTATTTGAAACCTTAAATATATTAATAATTTACTTGTGCATTAACAGTTGCTTTTTCTTGTTGATTTTCTTCTGCATCTTCTTTTACTATTAACTTAACCAGTTTTTCTCCATAAGGAAGGCATAATTGTATGAACGGTCCTGTTGATGCAAGCGCTAATATTGTTCCTATTCCAATTGTTCCTCCAAGAATAAATCCAATTATTAAGTATCCTGCATCCAATCCTATTCTAATCCAACGATACTGCATATTAGTTTTTCCTTGAATTATAAATGGAACTATATCATTTGGAGCAACGCCCAAATTACTTGCAGATTGTATTGAAAAACCTATAGCGATTATAAAACATCCTATTAAAACTAATATTGCTTTTACAATATAATTATAAGAATCTACTGGGAAATATGAAACTACTTTTACTCCAAGATCTATTATAGGCCCTACACCAACTACGCAGATTAATGTTCCTATATTTATTCTTTTTCTTTCAACTATAAGTATAATTACGAATAATGTAACCAATATAATCATATTGGCGATCCCTGGAGTTACTTCTGGACCACCAGCTATCCATCTAACTAATGCAAAATCTCTTAAAGATGTATTGTTTAAGGACTTTGCCAAACCTTGAGTGAATACAGTAAACGTATCAGAACCTATATTAGTTTTTAAAAATAGTGCAACTCCAAATTGAATTATACTCATTCCAACAAAAAATAGAATTAACCTTTTTACTAAATTAATTGCTTTGTTCATTTTTCTTCTTCCTTTACCACATATTTTTCTACTATTATTGCTACAACTAAACTCCGCCTAAAACATTTAACATTTATTTATGTAAATGTTTTATGTATACTATATAAAATTACTATGTTATTTTATTAACAATATGTATTTTATATTATTAATATTATTTTGTCAAAGAAAAAAATCAAATTTACTCGAAATTAATTATAAATAACGACATTAATAATTTATGACTAATATTATTGATCTATTTAATTAAAAAGGACACTTACCTAGTTAATTAATAAGTAAAACTTAAAATTCTTACTATAATAAATGTCCAATATATATCTTTATTCTAAAATATTCTTTTGAATACTTTGTTACTTGTGTAAATATTCATCAATAGCTTTTGCAGCCTTCTTGCCTGCTCCCATAGCTAAGATTACTGTTGCTGCCCCTGTTACTGCATCTCCGCCAGCATATACACCTTCCTTAGTAGTAAGGCCTGTTTCCTCCTCAGCTACAATGCATCTTCTCTTATTAATTTCGAGTCCATTAGTTGTTGACGAGATTAGTGGATTTGGAGAGGTTCCAAGAGACATTATCACGGTATCTACTTCCATAATAAACTCTGAGCCTGGAATTTCAACAGGACTTCTTCTACCTGATGCATCAGGTTCACCAAGTTCCATTCTTATGCATTTCATCCCTTTAACCCATCCATTTTCATCTACTAATATTTCTGTTGGATTAGTCAGTACATCGAATATTACTCCTTCATCCTTAGCATGATGAACTTCTTCTGCTCTTGCTGGAAGCTCAGATTCTCCTCTTCTGTAAACTATATGGCTTTCAGTTCCAAGTCTTAATGCAGTTCTTGCTGCATCCATTGCAACATTTCCACCACCAACTATTGCAGCTTTCTTTCCTATTCTTACTGGGGTACTATATCCGTCTACTGCTGCCTTCATAAGGTTTACTCTTGTTAAGAATTCATTAGCTGAGCAAACCCCATTAGCATTCTCTCCTGGTATACCCATAAATTTTGGAAGACCTGCTCCTGATCCTATAAATACAGCTTTAAAATCTTCTTGTTCAAATAATTCATCTAATGTTATAGTTCGTCCAATTATAACGTTAGTTTCTATTTTAACACCAAGTTTTTTTATATTTTCCACTTCATTTTTAACTACTTTATCTTTTGGAAGCCTGAATTCTGGAATACCATATTCTAATACTCCACCAGCTTTATGAAGTGCTTCAAAAATTGTTACATCATATCCCCTTTTAGCTAAGTCACCAGCACAAGTTAAACCTGATGGTCCACTTCCTATAACTGCAACCTTAATTCCATTCTTCGGTTCTGTTTCACTTAAATCCACATTATGTTGCGCAGCCCAGTCAGCTGTAAATCTTTCAAGCTTTCCTATAGATACAGGATCTCCTTTAATTCCCAGAACGCATTTACCCTCACACTGCTTTTCCTGAGGACATACTCTTCCACATACTGCTGGAAGCGAACTATATTTTGAAATTTCCTTTGCTGCATCTTCAAATTCACCATCTTTAATATGTGCTATAAAACCAGGAATATTTATTGATACTGGACATCCATCTATGCATTTAGGCACTTTGCAATTTAAGCATCTTGAAGCTTCCTTTGTTGCTTCTGCTTCATTATAACCAAGGCAAACTTCTTCAAAGTTTGTGGCTCTAACCTTTGGATCTTGCTCTCTTACTGGTACTCTAACCATTCTTTCATTCATATCCATTACTTATCACCCCTGCATCCACAGCCGCCATGACTATGTGTATTTCCTTCTTCAGCTTCAAGCTTAGCCCTGCCTTCTTCAGTTTTATACAGTGCTTGTCTTCTCATTGATTCATCATAATTTACTAGATGTCCGTCAAACTCTGGTCCATCAACACATGCAAATTTAACTTCACCTCCGACTGTTACCCTGCAAGCTCCACACATGCCTGTACCATCGACCATTATAGGGTTTAAACTTACTGTAGTCGGAATATTTAATTCCTTAGTCAGCATAGAAGTAAATTTCATCATTATCATTGGTCCGATAATAACAGCTTGATCATATTTTTTTCCTTGATTATTAATCAATTCCTTAAGCATATCTGACCCATTCCCTTTAAAGCCATAAGATCCATCATCGGTTGTTACATAAAGATTTCCTGATACACGTTTTAATTCTTCTTCATATATCAATAAATCTTTACTTCTGCTCCCCAATATAACATCTACATTAATTCCATTTTCATGCATCCATTTTACTTGTGGGTAAACTGGTGCTGCGCCAACTCCACCTGCTATGAATATAAATTTCTTTTTCTTTAACTCCTCTACACTTTCATGTATAAATTCACTTGGTTTACCAAGCGGCCCAACAAAATCAGCTACATATTCACCTGAATTGTATTCTGCTAATTTCTTTGTACTTTGGCCAACAGTTTGAAAAACTATTGTTATTGTTCCTTTTTCCTTATCATAATCTGCGATTGTTAAAGGAATCCTTTCCCCCATTTCGTCGTCTTTTATAATAATAAATTGTCCAGGCTTTGCAGCTTTAGCTACTCTTGGAGCTTCTATATCCATAAGAAATATATTATTTGTAAGGCTTTTTTTATTAGTTATCTTATACATGCATAACACCCCTTCCTAATTGTTAATTTTTATTTCTTATACTATAATTTTACAACTATTGTTCTGAATTTTCAAAATAATTTTTATTTTTCTATCAAAACTTGGATAAACTAATTACAAACCATGATTTTTATTCTTAAAATATAATAAACCTAAATAATAAAGAAGATTATAATATTCAAATCCTCTTTATTATTTAGGTTTATATTAATTGCTTGTCTCTTGTAATTTTCTTAACTCTATATGATAGGTAGTACTATTTTAAATTCGGTAGTAGACTCATTACTTTTAACATATACTTTCCCATTATAACTTTCTACCAAATCTTTTGCTATACTCAATCCATATCCGCGATTGTTATCACTATTTTCTTTTGTTGTAAATCCAGCTTTAAAAATTTCACTTAAGTGACTTTCTGGTATCTTAGAACCATTATTTTCTATTCTCACTACTATATGTCCTAAATATTCATAGCTTCTCGCAATTATTACGCCTTCTCCATTCATTGCTCTAATTGCATTACTTACTATACTTGATATAACTCTATAAAATTCCATCTCATTCATTTTTATAAATGAAAAATCGCAACTTTCTTCAATTATTACATGTATTCCCCTATCTATAGCTGGTTTAAGCGCTAGTGACAGCACTGATTTATTATCCATACTCACTTCTACTGCCGTTGGCGTTGATTCATTATTATTTATAATATCTTTTAAGGATTTCTTTAAGTCTTCGTATCTTTTCATTAGGCAAAGTCCATATAAATAAGAAATCTGTGCTCCATAGTCATGTTTTATTTTTCTAAGTTCATTATTTTTAGCTTCTAAAGCTTCATTTAATTTATATATCTGTATAGATTTCTGATGAACTTTCCAAAAATAAACTAATGTTACTATAAACGATATAAAGAATATCATGTAAATAATGTTCTTTATCAATTGATTTTTTTCTGTAAGTTCAACTGAATAGGAAACTAATATAAAGTCTATAATAAAACTCATTATTAAGAATAATATATAAATTTGCTCATAAACTATAAATTTATAAATTTGTTTTACATTCCTTATATACTTAAAATATATTAATAAAAGTATCCATACTGGAATATAAATTATAAATATTTTTTCATAACTTATATACTCTTGTGGCAATATCATTTTTACATATCTAAAAATTACATTTCCAAATATGACATAATATATTCCTAAAATAAAATAAGTCATTGTATATGCTGTTAATGCACCCCAAATATTCTTTCTATATAATATAGAAAGCAAAATTAAACCTGTTATATGAGTTGAAAATATAGTTATCTCTGGATTACTTTTAAATGATTCCATAAAAAATTGACTTATTAAAAAAAATAACAATGCTATTATAACTAGTTTCTTTTTATTTTCTTCTTCTTTTTTATCCACACATCTGAATATTGTATATGTACATGCTATTGACTGAAATATCGAAGTAATCATACAAATGCTAATTAATGCCAATTTGTGCCCCCCTAACTTATTTTGAACCATACTTTCATCTTAATTTCTTCACTAATTTTGGTATTTTTCAACACATGAGCGCAAAAATAATGCTGGTTCCAACGTGACCCAGCGCCCCTATATCTTTTAACTTATGTAATAATTTTAACCTTTTATGAAAAACTTGTACTTTAAAATTAGTAAATAGATTTAACTTTCCCTTTTATTAAACATTAACATTGTTTCAATAGACATAGTCCACGTTATTAATGCATAATAACTACTATAATTATATAAGATTATAGACAATAATCCAAATATTATTGAAGTATATAGTCCTCTAATTCTATTGTTTTTGATTAATTGTGGGCGTGTTATTGGCATTCTGGGATTTATTATTGGAGCTTGATTCCATATACAAAATATGCTCAAAAAGATTAGGATACAATTTCCTATAAAACTAAGATTACATTGTAAACTTAAAATTAGAATTCCAGATGTAACTAACAGTGTAACTATAAAACACTTAATCTGGGTATCTTCATGATATCCTCCTATAAAAGGCTTGATTACACACATTACCATGATAATAATGATAACCTTATCAAAATATCCAAATAATGAGAAAATACTTATTACTGAAATTATCTTTATCAATTCAAATACAATAGTCACCAAAACATATTCCATTTGCTCAAGTTGTTCCCCACTATATTTTCCATCAATTGCAATATTATTTATAATTTTTTTGCAAATGTCTTTTACCATATTTATCTCTCTTTTATATATTTTTCTAATTATACACTCATTATAAACCGTTTTTTATCGCTTTTCAACATATTTCTACTTTAACTTGCAGATTCACAAAAATTCGGAATACACTGATTATTAAACTTATTTTGTGAACTTATTGTAGTGAACATTGAACGATGATAATATAATCTTGTTCATTATTTGAACCTCATAACTAATTTATTTATATATATTGCAATTCCCAATGTACAGTTTACAATTGCAACATATACATTTTTTGCTTAAGAATTTAATTCTAAAATATAAAACTAGGAGGAATGTGTATTATGGAAGATATGTCTTATTGGAAAGAAGTTTGGGAGAGAAAAGGTAATGGTAACACTACTTCACTGGAAGAATTAGATGGATATGAAGATACTACTGCTAATGTAAAGGAAATTGCGAGAAAAATTGTTGAAGAATTAGACATCAAAGAAACTGATAAAGTATTAGAGGTAGCCTGCGGAGCTGGTGGATTAGCTCAATATATAAAATGTGGTGAATATATTGGCATAGATTATTCTACATCCCTTGTAAAAAGGCATATAGAACTACTTAATAATTCAGTCTTACACGGTGAAGCAAATGACTTAATTTTTAAAGATAAAACTTTTGATAAAGTCTTTTGTTTTGGAGCATTTCATTATTTTCCGAATCAAGAATATGCTAAACAAGCGATTGCTGAATTAAAAAGAGTTGCTAAAGAAGCAATCTTTATTGGGGACTTACCTATAACTTCTCATCGAGAAGAACACTTACTTTATGATAAAAAAGACTTTGAAGATTGGAAAATCATAGACGGATACTACAATCCATGCAGATTCAATGTTTGTCTAAAATTATAACTTGCACCTTATAGATACCCTATTTTAAACTTATGTGGTAACTTACCGAAATAACATACATTTTTGTTCCACAGGACTTATGAAATTTTCGCTGGAAAGTTCTAAGTGAAAGGTTGCACCCATTTCTGCATGTTCCTCAAACAAGT
>NZ_LZZL01000150.1:0-7589 GCF_002006495.1 Clostridium sp. BL-8 | reverse complement strand
ATAACAAGTCCACTTGCAAGGCTATTTTGGACTCGTTATTTATTTTCATGTGCCTTATTTATATGTTCCTATATCGCTTCTACAATATGCACCTTCAAAAGTAACATACTTAATGTTTTCATAAGCATCATTTCTAGCTTCTTCTAAAGTTTTTCCAAGCCCTATAACAGACAATACTCTACCGCCATTTGTCTTTAAGACTCCATCTTCAGCTTTAGCTCCAGCTAAGAACACCTTATCTTTTACCTTTTCATCTATTTTTATTTCATGTCCCTTAGTGAATTTTCCTGGATATCCTTTTGATGCTAAAACAACATTGATACAAACTCCGTCATTCCACTCAATTGTGGTCTTATATAGTTCTTCTCTTAGTGCTGCTTCAATAACCTCTACCAAATCACTTTCCATTAAATAAAGAACTGATTGGGTTTCTGGATCTCCCATTCTTACGTTATATTCTAGAAGGTAAGTCCCCTTATTAGTAATCATAATCCCAAAGAAGATAATCCCTTTATAATCAAAACCTTCTTCTTTAATTCCATTTAAAGTCTTAGCCATAATATTTTCTTCAAAGTCCTTCATTACGTCTTCTGTAACATAAGGATTTGGAGCAAGCACTCCCATGCCCCCTGTATTAGGTCCTTTACCATTATCAAATATCTGCTTATGATCTTTTCCTGATACGAATGGTATAACTGTTTTACCATCTGTAATTGATAAAATTGAAGCTTCAATACCTTCAAGGAATTCTTCTATTACTATTTTTTGCCCTGCTCCATTAAAGATATCCTCTACCATATAATCTTTTACAGCCTGAGCTGCTTCATCTTTGTTTGCACATATAGCAACACCTTTTCCAGCAGCAAGCCCGTCTGCCTTTACAACTGTTGGATATGAACAGGTTTCTAAGTATTTAAGCGCTTCATCTGCGCTCGTAAAAGTTTCATATTCTGCAGTTTTAACTCCATATTTTTTCATGAATTCTTTCGAGAAGCTTTTACTGCCTTCAAGTCTTGCAGCACTTTCAGCCGGTCCAAATATTTTAAGTCCTTCTCTTTTGAATTTGTTTACAATACCTTTTGTCAATGGATCTTCAGGTCCAACTATTGTTAAATCAATAATTTCCTTCTTTGCAAACTTTACCAATTCATCTAAATCGGTTATATTAATATTTTCGCATTTATGTTCAATTGCAGTTCCACCATTTCCTGGTGCAACAAATATCTTTTCTACTTTTGGACTTTTGGCTAATTTCCAAGCTAAAGCATGTTCTCTACCACCTGAACCAATTAAAAGAAGTTTCATACAATACCTCCAAATCTTAGTGTTTAAAGTGTCTATATCCTGTGAATACCATTGCTATTCCATGTTCATTACATGCATCTATTGATTCTTGATCCCTCATGGATCCACCTGGCTGGATTATAGCTTTAATTCCGTTTTTAGCTGCTTGATCCACAACATCTCTAAATGGGAAGAAGGCATCTGATGCAAGAATTGTAGCTCCTTTACCTCTCTTTAACGCATCTTCTGTTGGCCAAATTCTATTAACTTGACCTCCACCAATTCCTAAAGCTATTCCATTATGAGCAACAACAATAGCATTTGATTTAACATATTTAACTACTTTCATTCCAAATAATAAATCTTTCATTTCTTCATCAGTTGGTCTCTTTTCAGTTACAACTTTAATCTCTTCAATTAATTTATTATCCTCTTCTTGAACAAGCATTGCTCCATCAACGGTAACCATATATCTATCTGCTTTGGGTTTATTATGGAATTTAAGAACTCTTAAATTCTTTTTAGTCTTCAATACCTCTAAAGCATCTTCATCATATTCTGGTGCTGCTATAACTTCTAAGAAGATCTTAACCATTTCTTCAGCAGTTTTCTTATCAACTTTTCTATTAAATGCAACAATTCCACCAAATATTGAAGTCGGATCTACTTCATATGCTTTCATGTAAGCTTCATATGCATCTTCTCCAACTGCAACTCCACATGGCGTATTATGCTTTAATGCACAGCATGCTGGTTCATCAAATTCATTAGCACATTTCCAAGCAATATCACAGTCTTTAAAGTTATTGTAAGATAATTCTTTACCATTTAATGTTTCAAATGTATTCATAGCTCCATCAAGCATTGTTGCTGAATAAACTGCTGCAGTCTGATGTGAATTTTCTCCATATCTAAGTCCTTGCATCTTCTTATATGAAACCGAAAGGTATTCTGGATATTCTTCCTCATCATCAGCTAATAAGAAGTTTGAAATAGCACCATCATAAGCACTCATAAGATTAAATACTTTACCTGCTAACTTTTTCTTTGTCTTTAAAGATGCTTCTCCACTTGCTTCAATTTCTTCCATTACAACTTTATAGTCATTTTTATCCGATATTACTACAACATCTTGGAAGTTCTTAGCAGCTGCTCTAAGCATTGTAGGACCTCCAATATCTATAAATTCAACCTTCTCTTCAAACTCTAAATCTTCTTTAACTTTTTCAAAGAACGGATAAAGATTTACCACTACATAATCTATTGTATGAATATTTCTTTCCTTTAAAGTATCCATATGTTTTTCATTATCTCTTATAGCTAAAATTCCAGCATGAACTAATGGATGAAGAGTTTTTACTCTTCCATCTAGCATCTCTGGGAAATTAGTAACTTCATTAATTTCAATTACATCCAAACCATTTTCCTTAAGATATTTATAAGTCCCACCTGTTGATACAATTTCAACATCTTTTGCTGCTAAAAATTTAGCAAACTCTAAAACTCCATCTTTATCAAATACACTTATTAAAGCTCTTTTTTTCATAAAACACCGCTTTCTTCAGTTAACAATTAACAGTTAACAGTTAACAGTTGTGGATAAAACTCCTGACGGAGTTTCCTAAAATTATGGTTTTTTTAAACTGCAACCCTTAACTATAACTTTAACTAAGTTTTTTATAAAATAATTTAGAAATTACGTAGTAAAAAGTGAGAATCAAAAGCTAACTGATTCTCGCTTTGCTATTAACAAATTCAACTTTACCTTCACTGATTAATTTGATTGCCTGTGGCAATAGTATATGTTCTTTTTCCAAAATCCTCTTTTGGAGTGTTTCCGCATCGTCCTCAAAGCAAACTGGCACTACCTCTTGAAGAAGTATTGCTCCCCCATCAACTTCACTATTCACAAAATGAACCGTGCACCCTGAAAATCTTACCCCGCTTTTAATTGCGGCTTCATGAACCTTTATTCCGTACATCCCTGGCCCGCAGAAAGCTGGAATTAAAGATGGATGAATATTTATTATCTTATTATCAAATTCTTTTAATATTTCTCCATCTAAAATCGCTAAAAATCCTGCAAGAACTATTAAATCAACTTTTCCCTTTGTTAATTCTAATATCTTATCCGAAGCTTCTTCTCCATATTCACGTCTAGAAACAACAAAAGTTTGTATATTATGTTTTTTAGCCCTCTCTAAGGCATAAATATTATCGCGGCTGCCTATAACCATTTCTATTTTAACATTGAGCTTTTTATTTTCCACTGCATCAATTATAGATTGAAGATCTGTTCCTCCCCCAGAAACTAAGACCGCTATTTTAAACAAATACCTTCACCTCCAGATGTTACACAACCTATTTCATAAGCTTTTTCTCCCATTTCTACTAAAGCTTTTATAATAGATGCCACATCTTTTTCATTAACAGCAAGCACAAAACCTATACCCATGTTAAATGTGTTGTACATATGTTCTTTATCTACACCTTTTTCGATAATTCTTTCAAATATAGCTGGAAGTGGATATGAATCTTTCTTTATTACAGCAGTAAATTCTCTGCCATTGAACATTCTTGGAACATTTTCAATAAAACCACCACCAGTAACATGTGCCATTCCTTTTATTTCATAACTTTCTAATAGCTTAAGTACAGGTTTCACATAAATCTTAGTTGGAGTAATTAATGTTTTCCACACTTCTTCACCATTAAATTCTTCGTTTAGGTCTGGAAATACTTTTCTAATTAATGAATATCCATTAGAATGAACTCCTGAAGATGCAATTCCTATTAATTTATCTCCTTCTTTAATATTACTTCCATTGATGATCTTATCCTTGTCAGCTATACCTACAGCAAAACCTGCCATATCATATTCGCCTTCTGAATAAAAACCTGGCATCTCAGCTGTTTCTCCTCCTATTAAAGCGCAATCAGAATCAACACATCCATCTGATATACCTTTAACTAAATCTGACGCAACTTCTGCTTCAAGTTTTCCACAAGCAATATAATCTAAGAAGAATAGTGGTTTTGCTCCATGACATAAAATATCATTTACGCACATAGCAACACAGTCTATTCCAACTGTATCGTATTTCTTATTTTTAAATGCAATTTCAAGTTTTGTTCCTACTCCATCAGTTCCAGAAACTAGTACTGGCTTTTCATATCCTGATGGTAATTCAACCATTCCTGCAAAACTGCCAAGTCCGTTTAAAACATATTGACTCATAGTTCTAGCAGCATATTCTTTAATCAATTTAACAGATCTATATCCTTCTTCGATATTAACTCCAGCTTCTTTGTAAGTAATCATTTATTAACTCCGCCTTTCAAAATGCTATTAGACATATTCAAAAAAATAGTTAATGATATGCCCTAGTAGATATCTAAATCTCTTTTTCTACTGGTGCTGCTACTGGATAAATGCCATTGAAGCATCCCATGCAGAATCCTTCTCTATCATCACAGCTTCTATAAACGCCTTCTTCACTTAGATATCCTAAATAATCGGCTCCTATCATATCTCTAATTTCCTCTACAGTGTGATTAGCAGCAATAAGCTCACTTCTATAAGGTGTATTTATTCCAAAATAACATGGATATTTTACACTTGGAGAAGCAATTAAGAAATTAACTTCTTTTACTCCAGCACGTCTAAGTGATTCAATTAAATGCTTTGAAGTAGTTCCTCTTACTATTGAATCATCAATTAGTATAACTCTTTTGCCTTCTAAATTTGATTTTAATGGATTTAACTTTACTGCAACTGCTCTTTCTCTTATTTCTTGAGATGGTGATATAAATGTTCTTCCAACATATCTATTTTTTATAAATCCAGTGTCATAATGTATCCCTGAAGCTTTTGCATATCCTATTGCTGCTGGTATTCCAGAATCCGGAACTGCAATAACCACATCTGCCTCTAACGGATGCTCTCTAAATAATTGTTCCCCTGCCTTTACCCTTGTCGTATGAACTTCAAGCCCATCAATTCTTGAATCAGGTCTTGCAAAATATATATATTCAAAAGCACATGTCTGACATTTAGTATTTTCAGAATATCTATATGATTGTATTTCTTGCCCATTTATTATTACTATTTCACCTGGTTCTACATCTCTTACAAATTCAGCGCCTATTGCGTCTAAAGCACAACTTTCAGAAGTTAGTATATATCCCTCTTCAATTTTCCCAATTGAAAGCGGTCTTATTCCATGTGGATCTCTAGCCCCAATTAATTTATCTTTTGACATGATAACTAATGCAAATGACCCTCTAATAGCAGCCATAGCATCAACTACTGCCTTTTCAAGACCTTTTTTAGCACTTCTTGCTATAAGGCAGGCAATTACTTCTGAATCACTTGAAGTATGAAAAATCTGCCCTGCATCTTCTAGTAATTCTCTTAAAACATCATCATTAACTAAGTTTCCATTGTGGGCCATAGCTATTGAACCAATCTTAGATGTAGTTACTATCGGCTGAGCATTTTCAATGCCTTGACCTCCAGCAGTTGAATATCTTACATGACCTATAGCTATATTTCCTTTTAATTTTTCTAAATCTTCTTGCTTAAATGCTTCTGTTATAAGCCCTAAACCTTTATGGATGTCAATCTTTTCCCCATCTGCTACTGCTATTCCTGCACTTTCTTGACCTCTATGTTGAAGAGCATAGAGTCCATAATAAGTCATTGATGCAACATCTATTGGTTTATTAGCAAAAACGCCAAAAACACCGCACTCATCCTTAAATTTATCATTACTTGGATCTATTATTAATTCAAAATCTGGATTACTCATTCATACAATCCTTTCATATCATTATTTATTTGCTAAGGCACATAAAGAGAAATAATAGCCAAGCCTGCTGATCTATTATTTTTAATTGTGCCTAAAAAAACTCAAAATAGATTCAATTTAGGCACTCAATAAAAATATTACTTTGAAATTCTCTTTAAGATTTCAATATAAGCATCTTTAACATTACCTAAGTCTCTTCTAAATCTATCCTTATCTAATTTTTCTCCTGTTGTAGCATCCCAGAATCTGCAAGTATCTGGTGAAATTTCATCTGCTAAAACTATTGTACCATCGCTGCATCTACCAAATTCAATTTTAAAATCAATTAAATTAATATTTTGTGCTGCGAATACTTCTTTCAATACATCATTTATTGTAGCTGTCATTTTTAATATTACATCTATTTCTTCAAAAGTTGCTGCTCCAATTGCTACTGCATGGTAACTATTTATAAGTGGATCTCCTAATTCATCATCCTTATAAGAGAACTCAAATACTGTAGTCTTAAGTTTATATCCTTCTTCAAGACCTAATCTCTTAGCCATACTTCCTGCAGCTACATTTCTTACGATCACTTCAAGTGGTACTATTTCAACCTTTTTACATAATTGTTCTCTATCACTTAACTTCTTAATAAAATGAGTTTTTACTCCTTTTTTCTCTAAAAGTTCAAAAAGAATTGCTGTTATCTCGTTATTCATAACACCTTTATCTTCAATTTGTCCTTTCTTTTCTCCATTAAATGCTGTTGCATCATCTTTGTAATATATTATTACTTCGTCTGCCTTATCTGTAGCGTAAATCTTCTTTGCTTTTCCTTCATACATCATTTCTAATTTTTCCATTATAGTTCTACCCCTTCCGCATTTTCCTCTATAAATTTCTTTTTCATATTTAATCTGAATTCTTTTAATTTATTTTTTAATTCATCATTATTAACTGATAACATTTGAACTGCTAACATTCCTGCATTATAACTGTTGTTTATTCCAACAGTTGCAACTGGAATTGATTTTGGCATTTGTACTATTGAATATAATGCATCTAAACCTTCAATAGCAGCTTTAACTGGTACTCCTATAACAGGAAGTATTGTTTTTGATGCAATAACTCCTGGTAAATGTGCTGCAAGCCCAGCTCCAGCAATCACTACCTTGCATCCTTGTTCTTCAATTTCTTTCAATGTTTCTTCTAACTTTTCTGGTACCCTATGAGCTGAAAGTACAAAAGCTTTATATTCTATTCCAAATTCTTTTAAAGCATTTGCAGCTCCCCTCATAACCTCTGTGTCTGATTTACTTCCAAAAAATATTGCAACCTGCATCTCTAATCCTCCCATTTATTCAGTTAACAGTTCACAGTTACTGTAATTGTTCATTGTTAACTACTTAAAATAATTTATTTTAAATATACATTTTTCCAGTATGTTCTTAAGAATATATATTCTTATATTCTTATATTCTTATATTCTTATATTCTTATATTCTTATATTC
>NZ_LZZL01000149.1:0-7351 GCF_002006495.1 Clostridium sp. BL-8 | reverse complement strand
ACATGACTTTTAATCATGGTGTCCCGGGTTCGATTCCCGGGTGAGCCACCAAATTGATTGAAATATATAATAATTATGAGTTTTAATATTATTATATGAGTATATGAAAAACCTTCAAATGCATTATTAACTGCATTTGAAGGTTTTTCTGTATGCTGAAATATTAAGGCATATCAAATAAATAACAAGTCCACTTACAAGGCTATTTCTCATCATGCTGCGTCAACAAAATACCCTAATAGGCCTGGCCATGAGGTCATTTTGTTTCCTGCCCTGATGAAAAATATCCATCGCAATTTTTGACTTGTTATTTATTTTCATGTGCCTAAATTGAAGAATGATATTTATAATAATATTAAACACTCCCTGTAAATGTTAGGTATATTAGTATTGCATTTAATGATATTATTATAACTGCTATTAGAATGCCCAAAATTCTAACAAAACCCTTATTAGCTAAAATGCCCATTAAATCTTTACGTTTAGCTATTATCAGCATTTGAATTATAGGAAACGGCAAGATGAAGCTTAGTGCCACCTGGCTTAAGACAAGTGCGTTCATTGGATTTATTCCTAGTGCAATTATAATTAATGCTGGCATCATTGTTATAAGTCTTCTGATATTTACTGGAATACTTAAATTAACAAATCCTTTCATAATTGTCTGCCCAGCTATTGTTCCGACCGCTGAAGAAGATAAGCCTGATGCAAGAAGAGCTATTCCAAATGCACTACTTGATAGAGAGCCCAATAATGGCTGCAAAGAAGTATGAGCTTGTTCCATTGTGTCAACAGTTAATCCATTTCTATTAAATACAGCAGCAGAAACTATAACCATTGCAGCATTTACTATAAAAGCAAGATTCATTGCAATGGTGACATCAATCTTTTCCATTTTCAAATGTTTTAATTTTCCATTATCAGAACAATCGATGCATCTATGCTGAACTAATTGTGAATGCAAATATATTACATGAGGCATAACAGTTGCACCAAGCATTCCTACAGCTATTAATACAGCTTCATTATTTGGAAGTGATGGTATCAATGTGTGCATGCCAACCTGAAACCAATCTGGCTTAGCAAGAAATAATTCTATTGTATATGCAGCACATATTATTGCAACGAGTGCTGAAATTATGACTTCGATAGCTTTTTGACCATACTTTTCCATATAACAAATTATATATGTTATGAATCCCGTTATAAGTCCTGAATATATCATAGGAATATGGAATAACAAATATAATCCTAATGTTCCACCAAGAAATTCTGCTAAATCTGTTGCCATAGCACCTATCTCTGCAATTATCCAAAACAACCAGTTCATGCTTTTTGGAAAAACTTTAGAACACATTTCTGGAAGATTATGGCCAGTTGCTATTCCAAGTTTGGCAGACATTATTTGAAGAAATATAGCCATTAGATTACTAAATAGAATAACCCAAATTAGAGCATAACCAAACTTTGATCCGCCGCTGATATTAGTTGCAAAGTTTCCAGGATCTACATATGCCACGCTTACAATAAAAGCAGGACCAATAAATTTTGCTAACTGTTTTAATTTATTTGTATCAGTATCTATAGCCTTTTGTAATGCAGGAAAGCTAGAGATTTGAGTATCTGTATCTGTTAAAGTTCTTTCGTTTATCAACTTAATACATCACCTTTCTTATTTTTTTCTTATATGTGATTAACATAGTTACTACAATTTAACATTGTTAGCTTCGACTAAATTTATGTTTATACTACAAACTATGCGCTAACATGATAAATGTTACGATTAAGTAATTTTTTGCGCTAATATACATATAATGAATTAAATAAATTATGAGTAAGGTTATTAGAAAATAATAATATTTTAAATTTGTTATTTTTTTAATATACCTAAAGGTGGGTGATAACATGATAAAAAATGATTTTTATACCTTTAATGAATATATGAAGAAAGAAGATAAATCACTTACTGCATCTATGGAAGATTACCTTGAAATGATATATAGATTATCAATGAAAAATGGTTTTACAAGAATACATGAATTATCTAATGCGCTTAATGTTCAGCCTCCTTCTGCTACGAAAATGGTGCAGAAATTAGCAGAATTGAAACTATTGAAATACGAAAGATATGGAATCTTAGTACTTGAACAAGAGGGAAAAAACCTTGGAGAAGTATTGCTTAACAGGCATAATACAATTGAAAACTTTCTAAGAATCCTTGATGTTCCAGATTCTGAAATATTGGATGAAACAGAAAAAATTGAACATACCATAAGTAAGGAAACAGCAAAATGTTTTAAAGATTTTGTGAACTTTATTAATGACAATCCGAATATAATTGATAAATTTAAAGTTTATAGACGAACTTTAAAATGACACAAGTAAGTTTATTATTTTTTCTGTTTAGAGCTTTCTAATAATAGTAAGGAAAATAGTATGAAAGAAAAAAGACTTCGTATAAGTTTGTACGAAGTCTTATATATGTTGTCATAATTAGGTAAAGTCAGCATATCTTAAAAAATGTTTTAGAAATTTAACTAAACTAATCTAATTATATAGAATTTGGAAAGAAAATAGAAGTGCATGGAATTAATACCTGGTATATAAATGATTTTCTTATCTTATACTAATTCCAAGCAAAGAATGCTTTTATTTTATACGAAAGAAGGAATTTGTTTGGACAAAAAATTAAAAATATCTGTTGTATTAACAATGCTCATAGCTATCTTTTGTTCTTTTATAGTTAATGAAAATGTTTATGCTGAAGCTAGTGAAGATAATAATGTCCATCTCATTTTAGAGGCATCAACTTCAGAGAAAACTATTCCTAAAAATTTTCGAAAGACCAGTGATTTAACAAGTATTAAGGATAATAAAAATTTAAACTTAAATGGTTTAGACAAATTAAATATTTCTGGAAGCCAGCAATTTTCTGAGTTCAATCTTCCGTTATTAGTAAAGGCTATAGGGACTTCAATGCCAATAACTGTAATTGATTTAAGACAGGAATCTCATGGATTTATTAATGGCAACGCAGTAAGCTGGGCAAATCAAAAGAATAATGCTAATGAAGGATTAAGCAGAGAACAGGTTTTAGCAAATGAAGCAAGTAAGCTAAAAAGTATTAAACTAAATGAACCTATGAGTTTTTATAACAAACCTAATCAGACTATTGTTCCAACAAAAGTTCAGGATGAAAATGAACTTACTAAATCAAATTCTTTATCTTATAGTAGAGTAACTGTTCGAGATGGGGGAATACCTTCTGATGAAATGGTTGACTATTTTGTAGGATTAGTAAAGTCTGCATATGAAAATTCCTGGCTGCATTTTCACTGCAAGGCTGGAGTTGGAAGAACTACTGAATTTATGATTATGTATGATATGATTAAAAACCATAAAGGAGTCAGTGCTGATGATATTATAAACAGGCAGTTAGCATTAGCAAAATTTAATGATTCTAATATAAATTCTTTTAAGAGTAAAGAAAGAATGGATTTTTTAAATAAATTTTATGAGTATTCCAAATCAAATGGAGACTCTTTTAACACAAAATGGAGTGAATGGAAGAAAACATCTGCTGATAAAAAAACAGCGTCTTTTCCGGGATATTCCATACTTAATGCAAATTCTAGTTATATAAGAAATTCAGTGACTCCTAAGTCTTTATATGTAATCTCTTTAGATTTACTGACACCTAGTGAAAGAACAATGGTTGCCAGCCTTCAGGGGCTGGTTAATAACCATTGTTCTTTTCAAATATACACAATTAATTCTTCCCAGTCAGATTATAAGATATGGCTTGAAGACTTAAAAGACAATTATAAAATTTCATATAAAATAATATCAGATCCATGGCAATTAGTAAGCATTTATAAAAAGTATATTGATGGGTATGTACTTTATAGTAATAAAACCTCTAAGGATCCATCTATTAATAATGCATGCTCTTTTGCAGCTTTAAATAAAGCTATAGTAGTAGATGAAGTTATTGAGCCAAAAGTTAGAGCTATGGGGATAAGCTTTAAAGGGGATTGCAGAGGGACAGATGAAAGCTGGGCATATGAAAAGTTTTGGAACAAAGGATTGAATCATTCAACAGTTATCGAGCTTTCGCCAGATAAAGATGCAGCATTAAGAGATTATGCAATAATGACTAAATCATTATTATTTTATGAAAATAGTATAGATAAGACAAACCTGAGGGAGAAGATATTTTCTAGTATGGGGAAAAATTCAATTTGCTTAGGATGGGGACCAGATGAATTCAATAATGTAAGTGCTGCGTCAAAACATGGTGTAAGCGTGGTTGCAGCAGATTGGGCATATAATTTGAGTACACTAAGCGCTTTTCGTTCAATATCTGTAGCTAAAAGATCGAAGCTGGAAATTCCAAAAGAAGATAATGTTCATTATGTGACTTTCATAATGTCCGATGGAGATAATCTTCAATGGAATCTTGGAAATAACTATACTTCTGATAAATGGTTTGGGTTTCCTGATAGAAATAAACTTCCGCTAGGATGGTCTATGACACCCGCTTTATATTATTTAGCTCCAACTGTGCTTAATTTATATTATAAAAATGTAATTAGCGATAATGTTAATAATAATTTCATAGTATCACCTTCTGGGAATGGGTACATGTATCCTAGTAAATTTGATAGAAGTAAATTAGGACCATA
This sequence comes from Clostridium sp. BL-8, assembly GCF_002006495.1. Lineage (NCBI taxonomy): Bacteria > Bacillati > Bacillota > Clostridia > Eubacteriales > Clostridiaceae > Clostridium > Clostridium sp. BL-8. Next base: position 2,666 of record NZ_LZZL01000149.1, on the reverse strand, counting down.
TATTAATAAATTAAATGAGTATATGAGAAAAGTGAATCAAAAATATGTGGCAATAATAGATGATTCGGCTTTTGAAAATATTGAACTTTGGAATAAGTTTACTGAAAAGCCTGATATCCAAGGAATGTTTTATCTAGATTATAAAAGACATGATGAATATAAGGGAAGAATTCTATGGTCAAATAATAAACCAGTAGTATCATGCAGAGACTTACTGTGGGAATCGCTTGAAAATGAAGATGAATTAGTGGAAAGGATAAAAAGCAGGGTTGATGCAGGTCAAATTAATGTATCTAGTCCTGATGCATATACTTTTGTTTATGTTCATGCTTGGAGCAAAGATGTAAGTAATGTTAAAGCTGTTATAGATGAGTTAGAGAAAAACCAAAATGTAAGAATAGTCACTCCGGAAGTTTTTATGAAACTAATAAAAACTAATGTTACGCATGAATAATTAGCTATATTTGAGTTCTGTTTTAAGCAGATAAAGCTAATACTAGTGATAAAATATGAATTTGATGAATATAATATTCTGATAAAAATATAAAGAGGAAAAGTATGGAGAATACAAACAATACAAATCTTGCAGATAGGACAGGTGGATTAAAAATTCAATGTTTTAGAGGTGATGATTACATTCCAATTGATGGTGCTAAGATAACTGTAAGAGGAACAGCAGATTCTAAAAACGCTAATAATATAGAACTCACTACAGATTCAGCAGGATTAACTGAGGTAATAGATCTAACAGCACCGCCATTAGAATACTCTTTAAATGAAAATAGCAATCAAATACCTTATAGTGTATATGATATAACGGTTGAAAGAAGCGGTTTTAATCCTATAATAATACGAGGATGTCAAGTATTTCCTACAAGGATTGCATATCAAATATGTAATTTAGAGATAAGTTCAGCATGTGGATATATGAGACAGGAAATAATAAATATACAGCCAAATACTTTAAATGGAAATTTTCCGCCTAAAATACCGGAAGATCCTGAGAAACCATTACCGGAGCCAACTTCAGGAGTTGTACTGCCTCAGCCGGTAGTTCCTGAATATGTCACTGTCCATCAAGGTGGACCTGATGACCTATCTGCACCAAATTATAGAGTGCCATTTAAAGACTATATTAAAAATGTAGCATCCTGTGAAATATATTCAACTTGGACTGAATCAGCTTTAAGAGCAAATATCTTTTGCATTGTATCATTTACCTTAAATAGAATTTTTACTGAATGGTATAGAGGAAAAGGTAAAAATTTTGATATTACAAGCTCTACGGCTTATGATCAAGCCTTTAATTATGGTAGAAACTTTTATGATAATATAAGTCAGATTGTAGATGAAATTTTCTCAACATATGTAAGAAGAATCGGAAGAAAGCAGCCACTTTTCACACAATACTGTGATGGAAAAAGCGTTACATGTCCACAGTGGTTGAGTCAATGGGGAAGTCAGGAATTAGGACGTCAAGGCCTTGGACCATATGATATATTAACTCGTTATTATGGAACAGATATTGAATTAGTCACAGCAGAAAAAGTTGCTGGAAGCCCAATGTCCTATCCAGGAGAGGAGCTTACTATAGGATCAAGAGGTCCAGCAGTAAGGGCAATTCAAGGTCAATTAAATAGAATAGCGAGGAATTATCCATTGATTCCACGACTTGCTGAGGATGGAATATATGGAACAAAGACTGCACAGTCAGTAAAAACCTTTCAACAGATATTTTCATTGCCGCAAACAGGAATAGTTGACTATGCAACCTGGTATAAGATATCAGATGTTTATGTCGGTGTAACAAGGATTGCAGAACTTACTACTACTGAATCAAGCAGAGCATGGAAAAATGAATTCATACCACCAACAATATTAGGAATGGATGATAAAAGATTTGTTCCAAGGTTCTATTACTAGATAAATCAACTTAATAAACAGCTTGAATTAGAAAAATACAGCAGATCTTTATGAGATAATAATATTTAAGAGGTATTTATTCATATGACTTTTAAATTTAAACCTATTAATGAACTTATAGATAATATTTATTGTAATAGACAAAAACGATTTACATTAGAGGAATTAGCACAATATGATGGAAGTGATGGAAAACCAACTTATGTGGCAGTAGATGGTATAGTTTATGACTTGAGTAATGTATCGTCTTGGTCTGGAGGCAGTCATTTTGGAGCTAAGGCTGGAAAAGATTTAACTGATGAATTCAATTCTCATCATGGAATGAAAGAAATTCTTAGTAACATACCTAAGGTTGGTGTACTCAGTGAGAGTAAAAAGAAGGGCATAGTATCTATAACCAGGCAGCCTTTGGTAGATACATATGATTTCAGCCCTGATGATTGGATACAATATATAACTCCACTAGTAGATGATGCATTAGAAGAAGCTGACGGGGGTGTAAGACTTGAACATTTATTTCAAAAATATATTATGATAGGTATACTTGTTGGTGAGGGAAGAACTTTTCAGGAGGCAATTGATGAGATCGGAGAGTGGGAAAATACAGGCGTATCCAAGCTGCTAGATGAGAGTAGGGGGAACATATAAAATAGAATTCATTACAAAGGATTATGAATTGAAAAATTTGCATGGACTTTTACTTACTAAAAATGCACATGGGTTGTATGAGAAATATGGATTTG
>NZ_LZZL01000148.1:0-7237 GCF_002006495.1 Clostridium sp. BL-8 | reverse complement strand
ATGTACTTATTATTTTCTGTTCAATTTTCAAAGACCATTTTCTTTCACAACTTTCATTGTAATCTTTTTATTTATCGTAATCGCCTTAAGCGACTTGACCAGTTTATCACTTACCTTAGCGCTTGTCAACAACTTTTTTAAATTCTTTAAAGTGCTTATTTTCTAAGTCCTTTATCAATTTCTTTTAAATTGTTTACCGCTCTCAGCGACGTGTTTTATCTTACCATTTCCTCCTTATTTACTTTTTTTATTATTACCTGATTTCATTAGATTATTTATATATTTCACAATTATTCTTTAACATTCTAATTTTTATTTATATTGATACGCTAGAAGTAGTTGTCTATCATTATCTTCTATGATACAACAATATTTCTCCAAAATATCGGCAACACTCCTTACTAAAATGATATATTAATATGATTATATTAAGTTTTATAACCTTAATCACCACAAATTATATTACTATTTGCTATATCATTGAATTAAACAAGTAACTTTTAACATTTAATAAAATAAGCTTAGAAAAATTAACTAAAAATAAAGCAGTAGTTAGATTATCCCTACCTACTGCTTACTTTTTTAATATAACTATAATAAATTATTTACTTTCAACTTTAATATCTCTCATACAACTCACTAAATTCCCTATATTACGATGAAAATTAACACATTCGCAGCACTTTCCATGTCTTTCGCAAGCAATATTAGAGCATGTACAATTTTTCTCATTACAACCAGCCATTATATACCTCCTTGTATGATAGAAGTCTACATAAACTTAATGTATGACCTTAAGTTTATATCATCATTTTTCATTATAGCAAATTAGTTAATTATTGTCTATTATTCACGGTTAACGCATAAAAAAGCTAATAGAACATTTAAATACTTTTGTAATATTCCACTAGCCTTCTATATAAAAAGTTTTAAAATTTATACTATCTAATAAAAGTTATTAATATTTCTATGCCATCTTAATTGTAATCTCTTTTAAACACTATTTCACCGTCTATCATTGTAAGATTAACTTTAGATTTTATATCAAGTGGGTTACCATCATATACTACAATATCTGCATCATACCCAATTTCTAGTTTTCCTATTCTATCTTGACAATTTAATATTTCGGCTGCATTCGTCGTAAGTGATTTTATTGAATCTTTAAATGATAATCCCTGACTCAAAGCTATAGTTGCAACTGTTCTTAAACAATCTATTGAATTATAAGGATGATCTGTTATAAGTGCAGTTTTGATACCTGCTTCAGTTAATTCTACTATAGAGCCATAATTTCTAGCCTTAAGTTCCATTTTTATTCTTGGAGTAAGAAGCGGCCCATAAGCCACCGGAACATTTTTTTCATTTAGATAAGATTTTACCAGATGTGCTTCAGTACCATGTTCAATTACCATTTTAGTAATATTAAATTCTTCTGCAATTCTTATAGCGGTTACAATATCATCTGCTCTATGAGCATGAACACGAAGTGGAATTTCACCTTTTAATACTGGAATAACTGCTTCTAACCGTATATCTCTTTCTTCGACTTTTTTATTTTCTTTACGAACTATGTAATCTTCTGTTCTCATAAATAATTCTCGTATTAGTGCTGCACTTCCCATTCTTGTTACTGGACATTTATGATTGATTCCATATGTACTCAATGGATTTTCTCCCAGAGAAATCTTAAATCCTGCTGGATTTTTAACTATCATTTTATCAATAATTGTTCCATGGGTTTTTATAACAACATTTCTTCCTCCAACCACATTATTGCTTCCTGGGCCACTCATAACACAGGTAATACCTGATTCCACTGCATCTTTAAACGCTATATCAAATGGATTTATAGCATCTATACCATTTAAATGAGGAGTAACTGGATCTGAAGTTTCATTGTTATCAACACCAATTTTTCCAGTACATTCTTCAATAATTCCAAGATGAGTATGGCAATCAATGAATCCCGGAAATACGATTTTTTCGTTCAAATCAATAATTTCAGCATTTTCATATTCATTTGCTAAATTATTAGATATTTCCGCTATTTTTCCATCCTTTATAACTATGTCCTTCTTATTATAATTATCTTCTTCTAAATTATATAAAATACCGCCTTTTAAAATAGTAACCTTCAATGCAATCTTCCTTCCTAATACATCTCTATATTTATATTCATATTAAGTAGCATATTTTGATGCAAATATGTTTAAGCAAAAACATACATTTATATGATTAACTGTCTTAAATAATATATTTATTTAAAATATAAAATGATGTACATTTAAAAATAAAAATTCACGAATTCCCTTATACAATAATCCGTGAATTTTTCATTATTAATATGCCCAAGATTTAATAAGTATACTCATATCAAAAACTTGTTCTTTATAACTTTTTATTTTATTATTGCATAGCAAATCTTTTTTTACTTTAACTAATATATTTCACTCTATTTTACTACATGTTCCATTCTCAATTTTTCTTTTAAATTTACTTTTATAAAATGGATTTATAAAAACTCTTAACTTGCTAAAATATTCTTGTAAAAAAAAAGGAGAACCCATTCTCTCTTAATTTGGTTCTCCTTTATTATTTAACTAAAAGCTTATCTTTCAATAAATTTCAGTAATACTTTATTAAATTCCTCACGTTGATCGTAAAATGACGCATGTCCGCTAAATTTAAATGGTATAAGTTCTGAATTCTTAATCATTTTTTCTTGTATTTGGCCTAATTCAAATGGTACAACTTTATCATGAATTCCATGAATAATTAGAGTTGGCACATTTATCTTATCCAAGTCAGAAAAGAAAACTTCATTTATCCATGCAGTTGCTATTGCTGCAGTTGCCCATCCTGCTGCTTGCAATCCCAATTGAAAAAACCATTGTGAAAAAGGTTCAGTTATATGTTGAAAGAAAAACATATCTCCAAATCCTTCTAACATTTTAGGTCTATCGGCATATGTTCCTTCGATAAGCTGCATAACTGCCTCTTTATCTAATCCATACGGAAAATCCTTACGTTTAATTAGACTTGGTGCTACAGCAGCAAAAAGAGCAAGTTTTGATACTCCATAGCCTCTATGCCTAGACATATATCTAATTGCAATTCCACCTCCGTTTGAATGTCCAGCAAGTGTTATATCTTCTAAATTTAATGTATCAATTACGCACTTAACATCATCTGCTAATCTGTCAAAATTATAACCTGTGAAAGGTTTATCTGATTCTCCAAATCCTCGTGTATCTATCCCAATACATCTATAGCCTTTCTTTGGGAAAAAATCAAATTGATATTCGAACAACCTATGACTTCCAGGCCATCCGTGTATGAATAAAATTGTTTTTTCAGCATCCTTGTTAATATCTTCAACATAGATCTTTACATCTGGTTCTACTTTAATGTAATATCCCATAGCAGCCTCCAATAGAGTTATTTATAATTTATATAATATAAATTTGAAGATAAGTTTGTGAATTACTAAATTTATTTTTTCTTTAAAACTACCCCCTTTACTATATAATGCTTGTACTATTTGGTGAAGCGGCGAATTTTTTGAATAATTACTCATTGAATATCCATTATTAGTGTTATTTTGAAGAATTATATGGTCAAAATCAATATATGGATGATAAAATAAACTAGCTAATGTATCTTCCCCTAAATTATTTATTCTTTTAAGTATTTTCTTCGTACCATCTTTACCTTCTACGTAGCCTAAAGGTGTAGGAACATATAAGGTTCTAGAATTACTTGGACTCTTAATTATTTTCTCTCCTCATATGTCCACATACCACATATCCTTCATAAATTATATCGAAATATTGCTCGAATATACTTTGTTGAAAACTAGTAGCTGCATAGTGGCGACTCTCAAAAAATTTAACAGGGAATTCTAACTTTTTTGCTGTATTAATAGCTGCCTAACCCCTTTTTCTTACATTCTTTTCATCATTATTACGTTCTTTATTAAATTCAGTCCCCTCCGCACTTACCTCTTTACCATACTGATGAGTATAACCCTGTAAACCAATTACACCATTTCTCTTTAGTAAATACTCAATTGTAAAAAGAAAGTTTGCATTAGACATACTATAATCTTTAGATATATCATTATCAATTCCGTTTGGAGGATCCACAAACTTTGGTATCCATGCTATATGAACTGGAGCCCCAACTGAAAACATATAATCTACAACTATTCTAAATTTCTCAAGATTCTCAGAATCCAAATATTCCTCACCTGCAGTTACGTCTTCAAATCGAATTAAAGCAATTTTTTCAGTATGCCTTGTATAGTTCTCATATTTATCTCTATCCAAATAAAGTGAAATTTAATAACTTCCCTTCAAAGCTTATTTTTAAATTATTTTCTATTAAAAGTAATTGCTTATCATAGATTATTTTATCTCGGTCGCTCACTTAATATTACTCTATGCTTTCAAAATATGCTTATGAATTTATAATATTCATCATGTATAATCTTTTAAAAAAGCATATATAGATTCACAATATTTATAATTAAAAGCTATAATATTAAATTATTATAATATTTCTTTAGGCTGCTCACTAGATGGATACAATCTTTTCATTCTGCATTGTTCATTCAATAACATTATTAATTTATCTTTTATTCTCACCTCTTGAGTATTTTGTTGTGAATTATTAGCCAAATTAAGTATCTCTAAAGGATCTTTTGTGACATTATACATTTCATACTCTGTTTCATCTGGTTCCTTCTTTACTGAAAAATAACTGATAGAATTAGATTTTTTATTAACTGTTTTAATTAAATTTCTATCTAATATACCTGGCGATGTCCAAAACTGCTTATTATCATAATATCTACTTAATTTCCATTTTTCATATTTGCCATCTTTACCTGTATTTAAATATGCTATTACAGTTTCAACATTGTTAGGTGATATTACTGATGCATAAGAATTCCCAAATAAAGTCACTTGATGCAATCCTTTTGTTACATTATCATCTGTTGAAAAATAAATTGGTTCTTGCTTCATCCCCTTACCACTTCCAAAAATTAAAGGTATTAAATTTCTACCTACTAAATATCGCGCTTCAGTATGATCTTTTTTTAAAATTTCAAGTGTTTTTTCTTCGTCAATATTTGCTAATCCTAATATGGTAGGCAAAACATCTACATGACTGGTTAATAATTTTGTGCAACATCCTTCTCTAAATAATCGTGGATTATGAATAATAAACGGAACATGTATTGTTTCTTCATAAGCATTGTACCATTTTTGAAATAAGCCTCCATGTGCTCCAAGTAATTCTCCATGGTCTGAAGTGAAAATTGTTATAGTATTTTCATAAAATTTAGATCTACTTAACGAACCCAGAACTTTCCATATTTCTTTATCTGCTTGTAATTGTAAAGAATAATACAACTTTCTATATTCCTCACTATCAATAGTTGGTTGGAAGGCTTTTTGAAATACTTCCTTATAACTTTTTTGTGCCCGTGGCTTAGTTTTTAGATCTTCATTTGCTGTCGGAGCTGATGGAATATACGGAACGGATGGATCTATTCTAAAATTAAATTGTGGACTACGTCTAGAAATCTCTCCATAAATGGCTATATCATGTGGATTAATAAAAGAGGCTACAATAGCCCAAGGCTTTTCTTGATGTTTATTATCAAGTTCAATTATTAAGTCAGAAACCTCTTCTGCATACACTATATCCCTTCCTGGAACCTCACCTGATGAAGATGCTCCTGTATTACATGAATTTCTTCCAAATGGTTCTGGACCAACCCATCCATCAAAACCATACTTGCTCAATTTATTAGCCTTCTTATAAATGCTTGTATTATTACTATTAGGAATTCCACTTACATCATTGTAACTTAATAACGAATTATGAGTTCCAGGAATAATAATATCTGCCTGAGATACATGCCACTTTCCTCTCCAATAAGTGTTATAACCATTAGCTCTTAGATAATCTCCAATAGTTGGAACCGTATTGGAATCTAACCAAAACATATCCGAATCAAAATCCTTTTTAGCAACTCCATTTGTCTGACTCACGCCATGCAGTGATGGATATTGCCCTGTATATAGTGTTCCTCTACTAGGAGAACAAGCCGTACTTCCTGCATAATGGTTACTAAATTCCAACCCATGCTTCTTTAAAAAATGTTCTGAAAATAATTTATTTTCTCTCCATGCCTTAATTTCTTCATTTTCATAAATAGTAGGATATCGTTGTTCATCTACAAGTATAATAAGAAAATTTGGTCTTTTCATCGTCTCACTTCCTTTTAGCCTTCATAACACAATATGAGGGTGAGAAGCGCTTTATTCTAAAGGAACATAGAATTTTATTACAATTAAACTTCTATCACTCCCTCTACAGTGAGCACGTAAAAATTGACTCATATTAATTTCTTTACTTATTAGTTAATTTATTAATTCATTGGGGCTTTTTAGATAGTTTCACTTCTTTGTTTTATTAACTTTTCATGATGTTTCATAATTTTCCATTAACCATTTAATATCTTGTTTTGGTGGTAAACCAAAAGTCTCCTGTATTCCCTGCTAAATTGTGATGGACTTTCATAGACAACCTCCATAGCTACTGATGCAATTTCTTTTGTTGTAAAATCAACTCGCAATCCTATAAACGGTAAATCTTTCGACGCATTAACAATCTGGCCAGATGCAGGAATGTCAATCAAAGAAGCAACAAGTCTCCTGCATAATAATAAACCAATTCCTTTCCCAAATGAAGTTTCTTTCATTCCTTGCAAAATAATACAAAATGAATGAGTAAGAACGCTGAGAGTTAATGGTGATGCATAAGTATGACGGTTAATCGTAAGAAATGGGATACTAGTCTTTATATTTCCCTCCGTACAGGTGATTTTTTCAGTCATGGCAATAATTTGACTTAATAAATTTTGACAAAGTGAAGATAAACAAATATGATGGGTTAGATTTCATTGATAAAATGAGTAAAAAAGTGAAAATACTACATAAAGGTTTCTCTATTCATAGTACACTTGCAGCTTTTAAAGAGATTGTTGACTCCTTTGATTGAGATATGACCCAAATACAACTCAATATTTTAGATGAACATCATCAAGTGGGTGTAGAGTGTTTAAAATATGCATCACAAAAGGGTTTAGCAGTAAATATTATGGAATACGCGGTGGCTCTCTTCTTAATAATGCTCCAATGGAAGTTCATGATATGATCAA
>NZ_LZZL01000147.1:0-8096 GCF_002006495.1 Clostridium sp. BL-8 | reverse complement strand
GATATAAGTTTAAAAAGTGGTATGATATGATTTGGATGGAGAAAATTATCGGAGACCATTCTGCAAATCCAAAGCCAGTAATTTCAATATCAGAATTGCACGAATTACAATTATAAATTTCGGATTGGCATATATATCTTGGGTTTTAGCATTGAAACATTGGGATACAGCCAAATGCCAAAGCTAAAATATTTAAAGTTTATCATATTATTTTGTTTCTTAATGTTACTTAAGAAATTGGAAAATCATATTATAATATTGGCTTAAATACATTAATGTTAATTAAAGTGAAATTATTAAGCCAACTATATAATGTGAGTTATGACTATCTTATTAGTGACAGTAATCTTGGCGGTGATATCACAAGCATGGAAATGATAGTTGATGAAATTAACTGGACTAGTGCTGGAATAAAAAATACCCGATTTTAGAATCCTATCAAGGTGTGCAAGGAATAAATACTTATTGTGAAAAGTTATCTAGCGTCAAACAGCATTTTATGACATTTCAGGGTATATCAAAGCACTGTGTTATTTCCTATATATTGCAAGAGTTTCCTGCAAGCTGTTGATAAATAAATTTACAAGTTCCGGCGGCTCTAAAATTTCTGCTTCCGTACCAAAGGCTGAGATTAATGATACGATATATGGAAATTCACATGGTAAAACACACTGACGTAGAATACCTGTGTTCTCATCTTCCCATGTTATATTTGAAAAATCAAAATATGGATTAGTACAACTCCGAACTGCTCTTTTGCTTATCCGTAGTACTAACTCACTAAGGTTTTCATTTGATAAAAAACTTCTTTCTTCTAACCAATGCTTCATAAGAGGAAGTTTTAAGTGACTGATAGCTCCCTCTTTTAATTTTAAGATTCTGTCTGCACGAAAAATGCTAATACGTTTTTGCTTTACGTCATATGCCGGAAAATACCAATAGCCATTTTCTGAATATATGCCAATTGGAATTGCCTCTTTTTCTTTTTTTTCACCGAAGGAATCATAGCTAAAAAGCAAAAGCTGATTAGAAATAGATGCACGGAATATGGTTTTGAGATAAGGTGCTTTTTCAATCCTGAGCGGTATTTTCATAAATATATGTTTTTGAATGCTTACAAGTTTGTTTCTCAAGGGCTCAGACACCTGAGCTAGAAGTTTAGTCATAACTGAATCAATTTCGGCTTCATAGGGAATATCTTGATATTGCTTGAGAGATTCATAAGTAAAAATAATTGAGGCTGTTTCCTCTTCTGTGAAAGAAACTGGTGGCAGCATTTCACCATGAAGCATAGAATAGCCGCCATTTCTTCCAACTTCGGAATAAAACGGCACACCCATTTCTGTTAATTCAAGCAAATATCTTTGAATTGTGCGGACACTGACCTTAAATTCTTGCGCTAATTCCTGCGCAGTAAAATCTTTTCTTCGATTAATATATAACCAGATATCAATCAAGCGTTTCATTTTTGACATATAAAAATCCTTTCATAAATAAGACAATTTTTGTCGTAATTTCATAGTACAATAGTATTATCAACTTGTAAAGGAGCGAGTAAATTGAATTAGAAAGAATATGAAGAAATCGGAAAGATGATTAAATAGGATTCTTTCAAAATTCTTACGGAATAACAATTGATATGAAATTACAAAAAATTTATCTTATGAACCCAAATGAGGAGGAAAAATTCAATGTCGCAAACAGAACAATCAGAGCTAAAAAAATATAACACCGTATCCATATGGTTAACCACGAAAAATACGGATAAATTAATTGTTTTCTTAAAAGAAGCTTTTAATGCCAAAGAGCTTGGACGTGTATATAATGTAGATGGTTCAATAGGTCATGCAGAAGTACAGATAGGTGATTCAAAAATATTAATGTTTGATTCAAAACCTGAATGGCCTGCCTTTCCCAGTTTTATTCATCTGTATGTAGAGAACGGAGATGAAATTTATGAGCAAGCACTTAAAGCTGGAGCCAAGTCTATGACAAAGTTAACAACGCATTTTTGGGGAGACAGGGGTGGACGTGTAATAGATCCTTTTGGAAACATATGGTGGATAAATTCTCATGTTGAGGATGTAAGTGCAGAAGAAATGGAAAGGCGTGCAAAGCTAAAGGAGTTTATAGAAGCAATGGATTACGCACAAAAAAGTTTTGATCCATTTTTAATAAATGATTATTTGTCAAATTCATGATGAAAATCATAATTGAGCGTAATAATAAAAGGGATATATGCAAAGACCCAAAACACATTGACCTCAAGGCCTAAGCAGGCTCAATTATCTATTTTTTATCTCCTCAAGGTATGTTAAAAATGTGGCTTAAAATATTTAAAAACCAAACGAGGAAATTACAAGGGGCTGTCGCATTAAGAATAAATACTACAATATATTGTGCTAATTTATATTTGTAAAGAAATATATTGTATGTAGATTACTTAGTGCGACAGCCCCACATCTTTAAGGAAAATCAGAAATTCTACGTAACAGTATAACCTTTCTATCACAACAAATGTGGAGACAGTTTGTCTAATGACAAGAAAACAGTTAGTAAAATCAAGGCTTTCAGAGAATTTTTAATTTATTTAACAAAGAGCCGATAACCACATGATACATTATCATAGGCTATGGGCTCTGTGTATTTATACTGTTATCTTATCTCTCTTTCTATATTGCAAATATTCTAAAAATCGCTTAGTTGCAAGGGAAAGTGATTTTTGATCTCTCATAGCAATACCAATGTTTCTAAAACAAGGAACTTCAAGCTCTTTTGCTATAATTTTATAAGGGATACGTTGTAAAATCAATTCAGGCAGGATACTAATTCCAAGCCCTTTTTCTACCATGGACATAATGGCATAGTCATCCCATGTTGTAAAATGAACTTTAGGGGAAATGTTATAGCGTTCAAATATTTCCGAAACCTCTGCTTTTGCGCCTTTTTCCAAAAGCATAAAAGGATAATTACATAATGCGTTGGTTGGAAAGTATTCACAATCTACAAGTGGATGATTTTCAGGTAAAACCACAAGCAGTTTATCCTGCTCCAATAAAATTGTTTCAAACTCTGGAAGTGTAGGAAGCCTAAGAAAACCGAAATCTACGCGCCCATCTAAAATCCAGCTTTCTATTTCTGTATAATCGCCGAGTAGTAACTCATAATCAATATTAGGGTAATCCTTTTGAAATTCTTTAATGATATTAGGGAGCCAATGAGTTGCAACGCTTGAAAATGTACCTATTCGAATAAGTCCTGATTGCAATCCGTTCAATTCTTCAACTTGCGTCTGTAACTTCTGATACTCATTACAAACATTTTTAGCAAAGGGCAATAATTTCAATCCATCTGAGGTTAATCGTACACCAGAGCGCCCACGTTCAAGAAGTGAAACACCCCATTCCTTTTCTAAATCATTAATCATACGACTAATGCCAGACTGAGAATAGTTCAACATCTCTGCTGCCTTTGTAAAGCTCCCATATTCAACAGTCCTAATAAATGCCATATATTTTTGAATGTTCATATCCATACTATGTCTACCTCATATTCATCTGATTTTATCATCTTTCCTATGATAAATATTCGCTTTTGTCATTTATGAATTCATGATACACTTTGCCTATAGAGTTTTCAAGAGCTTTGCTAGAGGGTACTTATAATGGAATGTAACAAATGTAGAATTAATAGTGATAGAGGAGAGTATAGAAATGAAATTATCTAAAACACAAGCAAATATGGCTTTACGAAAGGGAAAAGATGAAACGAGCATATTTTAAATATTTTTTAGCATTATTGCTTTTTGGATTTAATGGAATTGTTGCAAGTTACATTTTACTAAATAGCTATGAAATAGTTTTTTTGAGAACCTTGATAGGCAGCTTATTTTTGATTTTAGTATTTACACTTTCTAATCAGAAAGTACAGTTTTGGAAAAATAAATCACACTTTCTGTGCTTGGTTATTTCTGGGATGGCTATGGGTGCAAGTTGGATGTTTTTATATGAAGCATACAGACAAATTGGTGTAAGCATCGCCACACTTGCCTATTATTGTGGTCCTATGATTGTCATGGTTTTTTCTCCTATTATATTTAAGGAAAAGATGACAAAATGCAAATTACTTGGATTTATTGCTGTAATAATTGGAATGCTTTGTGTAAATGGGCAAGCTTTATCACAGGGAAGGAATTCATGGGGATTGATTTGTGGAGTATTATCGGCAATCATGTATGCCATTATGGTGATTTTCAATAAAAAAGCTGTAAGCATAACTGGACTTGAAAATTCCATGTGCCAGTTAATTATGAGCTTTATAACAGTTGCGATTTTCATAGGTTTAAAGAAAGGATTTTCAATCAACATTATGCAGGGAAATCTAATACCTATACTGATATTAGGTGTTGTAAACACAGGAATTGGTTGCTATTTTTATTTTTCTTCCATTGGTGATCTGCCTGTGCAGACGGTATCAATTTGTGGATATTTAGAACCGCTTTCAGCATTGATTTTTTCAGCTGCCATTTTGGGAGAGAAATTAAGTTTTGTACAAATAGCTGGGGCTGTGTTAATTTTAGGAGGTGCAACCTTTGGAGAATTATTTAGATTCAAAAAAATTGATATAAACAAATTTTAAATGGATGGGGTAAACAAGATTATAATTATATAGTTATAGTAGAAAATGAAGCAGGATTAAAAGCTTCATATAAAAGTAATAATTGCTTGCCACCCTCATTAATTATGTGATACTAAAATGATGAAAAAATGAAAATGTGATTTTGTTATGTAATATTAATATGTTTAGCAATGTGCTATAATAAGAAAAATAGATTAAGAGAACAAAATAAAATTAGAAGATATATTTCAAATTTAGAAACCATCTTATACAATTTATTTATATCTGTGTTAAAAAAGGAAGAAGAGAAACTAAATTTATGTAATAAATTTAAACTTGTAGGTTGCACACTAATGCTTGATTTCAATTCCATTGGGACAAGTATTAAAGGAGCAACCTACAGTTATGATAATACAATATATAAAGTATTTTTATTATTCGTTATTATTTATTCTAATAACATTTTTAATAAATCATTTTATACCCAGTATGGTTGTTTCCTATGGAGTAGATATAACTATTTGTGCTCTTTGATATCTAGGAATACTGCTTATAACTAAAAATAATGTATTTTTTGAAATATATAATAGGAGAGTTATAAATTTGAAAGCTTTATTTTAGTAACATATACTTAGAAGATTGACAGAAAGGAAGAAAAATCTAGATGGCAAAAAGTGAAAAAAAGGTATTTTATTGTAATGTTGAACTTACAATAGACATAATTGGAGGTAAGTGGAAGCCACTTATTATTCATCATATAGGTAAATCGGGAGTTATTAGATATGGAGAACTAAAAAGAAAAATTCCGAATGTAAATGAAAGGGTACTATCAAGACAACTTAGGGAACTGGAAGAAAATGAATTAATTATTAGAAAGGTTTATGATGAAGTGCCTCTTAAAGTAGAGTATTCAATAACTGAAATAGGTAAAACACTAGCACCTATTTTAAATGAGTTAGGTGAATGGGGTAAAAAATATAATGAAAATGTTAAATATGGAAAAGTTGATTTCGATGATGACTGTGAAGAATATGAAAATTCATAATAAAGTAGCCACGCAATACGTTAACTCGTAATGCGTTTTTTTGGGCAAAATTGTACATAAGTGACCGTACGGCTAATAATGTCAGTACTTGTTGAGTGATATGATAGGATATATAATGTAGCCATTAGCAAATAATAATTAATAAATTTTAAAGAAAGAAGGTACTTAAAATGGAAGCAATAACAATGATAAAGGAAAGAAGAAGCGTAAGAAAATTTAAAAATAAAAAAGTAGATAGAGAAACTATGAAAGAAATAGTTGATATAGCTAAATGGGCTCCATCATGGGTTAACTATCAAATAGTTAGATATACATTAGTTGATGATGAAGCAATAATTAAAGAGCTTGCAAATGAGGGTGTTAATGGATTCGTTTATAATATAGATACTTTAAAAAATGCAAAAGGTGTTGCAGTGTTAAGTTTTGTTCAAGGGAAAAGCGGTAAGATAGATGAGGCATATGTAACATCAAAAGCTAATGTTTGGGAAGTATTTGATGCAGGTATTGCATGTCAAACATTCTGTTTAGCAGCACATGCTAAAGGTGTTGGTACATGTATAATGGGAGTTATAGATGAAAAATCAATATCAAAAATAGTAAATTTACCAGAAGACGAAACAGTAGCTGCACTTATAGTTTATGGTTATGAAGATGGAGAACATGCATCGCAAACTCCAAGAAAAGATGCTGAAGAAATAATGCGTTTTGTAGATAGATAAAATTAAATAATATTAAAGATAAACAACACGTAACCAAGACTTATGTGGTTACTTACCGAAATCATAAATCTATTCATCTGATAAGTCTAAGTTATAGTTGTGTTATCTATAATAAAAAATATAAAAAGCATGATGAAATATCACATTATTCATGAAGATAGTGTGGTATTTTTTTATGTGTATTCCAAAATATTATGCCTCATAGAGTATATAAGTATTTACAAATTATGTTATAATTGGTGCCACAATTCTTTGGATTAATGATAATAATGAAAATTATTTAGATAATATTTGTAGGAGCTTATTTATTCATTTATAACAAAGAATGGCCTTTGGTATATAAATTGGCCTGGAACAGCTGCAGGCTAAAAACTACTATAGATTAATATAGTGTTATTGAAGAGCAATATTCCCATTATATATGAAACTATTATAAATGTTGTTATAATATAGATAACAAAAATTATTTGTATAACATACTAATAAGTGGTAATTTCACGAGATGTAGAGAGGGGATAAAAATGAGTACATACAATGTAAATTTGAAAAAGATTATAGATGATTCTTATGAAATTGAAATCGGCTTTTACTTGATGGATAAGTTAGTAGAAGATTTAAAAAATGATTTACTAAAAGGAATTTCAAAGTTTGCAGTAATAACAGATAGTAATGTAAAGAATCTATATGCAGAAACAATAGTTAAAAAATTAATTGAAGCTGGCTATCAGACAGATATTTTTGTATTTCCAGCTGGAGAAGTAAACAAAACAAGAAAAACGAAAGAATACATAGAAGATGCTATGCTTGAAAAAGGATATAGAAGAGATTGTTGCATAATAGCTGTAGGTGGTGGAGTTGTGACAGATTTAGCTGGTTTTGTAGCGGGTACATTTGGTAGAGGTATTCCATTCATTAACTATGCTACAACATTGCTGGCAGCTGCAGATGCTTCTGTAGGAGGAAAAACTGCAGTGGATACACCTCTTGCAACTAATTTAATAGGTATTTTTAATCAACCTAAAAAAGTGTACTTAGATATTGCAACCTGGGAGACTCTTCCCAAAAGGCAAATATCCAGCGGTCTTGCTGAAACAATAAAGCATGCATGCATGGCTAGTAGAAGTTTCTTTGATTTTTTAAATGAGAACATGGATGAGATATTAAATATTGAGAAAAAATCATGTGAATATATAGCAGAGGAAAACTGTAAAATTAAAGATGGAATTGTGGTGAGAGATGAAAAAGAAGCTGGTCTTAGAGAAGTGCTTAATTTAGGGCACACTGTTGGAAGAGCCATAGAAACTGTTAGCGGGTATAGATTACTACATGGAGAAGCATTATCTATTGGATTAGTAGCTGAAGTGAAAATGTCAAATGAATTAGGTTATATGACAGAACTAGAAACAAAAGAAGTAATAGATCTTCTCAAAAAGGCAAAATTACCAATCGATATACCTGATTATATTGATAGGGAGGAATTAGTTAAGAAATTATATACAGATAAAAAAGTTAAGAATGGAAAACTACGATTTGTTATACAAAATGGAATTGGTAACGTTGTGGAATTTAGTGAAGGTGTCTTTTCTACCACAATTGAAGAAAGTGTTGCAAGGGAGATCATTATACACATGTAAATTCCTATTTGTAGAGTTGGTTATATGCATTAATATACGTAAAAATTTAATAGTAAATTAGAATATGGCACTATTCAGAAA
>NZ_LZZL01000146.1:0-7862 GCF_002006495.1 Clostridium sp. BL-8 | reverse complement strand
GTTGATACACAATGCAGAAGAATACAATGGGAACTTGAAAATGGTCAGCAATTTTTTTCAACAAGTGCTTATCCAATGAATTTTGTACAATTCACTCAAAGTACAAGTACTCCTACTTATTTGGCAGAAGTATTTATAAATAACTATGAAAGACCTGTTAACCGTAACCAACCTCAAAGAGGTGTTTGGGCTGAGCAATGGTATAGTACCCTTGCAGGCGTAACTACTCCACCACCTAGTGGTACAACTTATACTGTTCAAGCCGGTGACACTTTAAGTGGCATTGCTGCAAAGTTTGGTGTTACAGTCGCTCAGCTTCAAGAATGGAATGGAATTTCAAACCCTGATCTAATCTATGTAGGACAAGTTCTTAAGGTATCTGCTGGAAGTTCTGGAGGAACTACCACCTATACTGTTCAATCTGGTGACACTTTAAGCGGAATTGCTGCAAAATTTGGAACTACAGTTGCTCAACTTCAAGCATGGAATGGAATTTCAAATCCTAATCTCATCTATGTAGGACAAGTTTTGAGAGTAAGATAAATTATTTGTAAATTTTCGTGACATAATTAAAGCATAATTTTTTTGATTTCTTCTAATTTTTTAAAATCATAAATATTAGATATTTAATTCTAATAGGCAGCAATGACAACGTTGCTGTCTATTTTTTAATTCAATAATAACATTATGTCCTATCCATGAAAATAACCAGTTCTTGCTGAAACCACAACATAAGGTACTTCTTTACCTTCTTTTATAACATAGGCTTGGTATAAATCATCTTGCAAAGGTTCTAATTTAACGACTTTTTCCTCATATGTGTCATATAAATCTTTTTTAAATAGATCTTCCCAATCCTTTTGAATAGGTGCATTTAGAGTTATATACATAGCAAAACTCTCTACATCATCAGCATTACCTCCATTAGCTATATATTGCTTATATAAACTTTTAATATCAACTCGATTTAGGAATGTTTTACTCCATTTTATTTTTCCTGCTTCTGATTTATCTTCTTGACCATTAATAATATATTCTTTAACTTTTTCAGAAATATTCTGTTCTGAATAAGCCTCATCTTTTGTGTTATCATCAGAAGATATCTGTTTTTCTTCTGACTTATCCCCGGAGCTTTTAGTTGAACTTTGACTGGAGTTATTAGTATTATCATCCAATTTATTTGTACCCTTAGAAACATTTGATGAGCACGCCGTTAAAAAAATAATTAAAAATAGTAAACAAAATTTTAAATTTTTCATGATAACCTCACTTCCATATATTATAATATCCAGACATTAACAAAATAATTATAAACTTTTCAATAACAGATGTAAAAAATATAAATTATCAATTTTCTACTAAACAGCATTTAGATAATCTCTTATTCTTGAAATAGCCCTTGTTCTATTTTCGCATACAGCTTGTCTGCTTATTTTTAAGTCACAAGCAATCTCTGCATCACTCTTATCTCTTAAATATCGATTAATTAAAATAGACCTTTGTTTATCTGTTATTATTTCCTTAGAAAGAATTTCTTTTACTAAAAAATTATCAAATTTATTATCTTTTACTCCTCTATCTGGAATAATATCAATACATATTTCTGAGCTCTGCTTCCCATTTATAATGTGTTTTTTTAATAGATTTGTACATCTACTAATTAAAGCTTTATTTATATATACCACTAACGTTCCCTCTTTTTCACTATCAAATTTACATAGATCAATCTTATCTATTACTTGTATAAATTCTATTATCAAATCTGTTCTTGCTTCAGCGTATCCTAACTTATATTGATACTTTAATATTATAGGCATAAATTTATCAATTAGAAATTGCATAGCCTCTTTATTACTCATCTGTGCCAATTTTATTACATCATACATTTTAGTATTCATTCTTTTTACCTCCTAATCATGAAAAACATGTTATTTGAAAAATAATGTCTTAAAAAATGCTATTGAATTTATATCTTTTGGCAATAATTAGTGCACAGTGTATAAAATTTGTTAAGAAAGTTTAATAATATGAAAATTAAAGAAGAAATTATCATAGATATGTTTTGGCTGTTATTCCTAGTATAAGGATATTGTATCGCTTTAGATCTAATAAGTTGATATGCTTAGCTTATTTGTAATTAATTCAATCCTAAATTAAAGATTAAATCATATCATGCTTTATTTTGATATGTTCATAAATTGATCTAACTGCTTCAGAAAAATTATGCTTAAAAATATATAAATACGCATTTACTCGACATCTAAAGTTATTAATTTAAATGACTAATACAATTTCATATTGTATTAGTCATTTTTTACTTTTTTTCATTTTTTAGGTTTACATATCAAAAAAAGATTTGCTTTTAGTAGGTAATTAGAACTCTTAAGAGAATTTAGGAGGTGCCAAATGCCTACAAATTTATTATTATCTAATATTAAAACATTTCATAACAATCAAGAAGTTTTTGGTGATATTTTGATTCACTTTAACTCTAAGATTAAATATCTAAGCTATAAACTAAAATATCCCGAAGCAGAAACAGATCTCATCATATATCTATACGAACTTTTAAAAGTAATAGATGAACAAAAATTTAATACGGATAAAGATATATTAATGTACATTTATAAATGTCTTAATAACAAGTCTATATCCTTATTTCATAAGATAGCTAAAGATAAAGAATCGATGACTTTTACATCTGAAGCAGAGACATTAGATGTAATCGACTGCAATGAAAAAAATGATGAATATTCAGACATATTTTTCAACGATCTGATTTCATCACTAAATCCTAAACAAAAGGAAATTATGTTTTATAAGTTCTATTTACAATTATCAGATATAGAAATTGCAAAACTATTTAAAATATCAAGACAAGCTGTGAATAAATCTCTAAGAAAGGCTTTAGAGACATTAAGACAAGAATTATTAAATTAGAACGGAGGTGAGAAATTATGGATGAATTGATAAAAACCGCTGCAACTCAGGGAATCTGGGTAATGCTTAGCTGTGTACTTATAGTATACATACTAAAAGCACAGGAAACTAGGGATCTAAAACAGGAAGAAAGGGAAAAAAACTATCAAGAGATAATAAAGCAGCTTACGGACAGATTGAATACTTTAGATTCAATAAATTCAACTATTAATGAAATAAAAAATAAAATTAATTAGATTTCATTCAGTTGATAATAATCTTTTCATAAATATTACCCCATTAAATAAATATAATAACAAAGAGTAACACTCATTTCCCCTTTTGATGTGTTACTCTTCATTGTATTTTACGTTAGTCTTAAACTACTGTGAGATTTGAATTGTTCACAAAATTGAATATTTGTTTCTTAAATAATATACATTAGATAAAAACTTACTTTTTTACTAACTATTTATTCTTATTATACTCCGAATAAATCAAAAATTTCATCGTCGGCTATAACACGATCACTTTTCTTATCTGCATTTTTCAGCATACTTTGCATTTTATCTTCCATCGACTTTTTAAGAAGGTCCTGAAAATCAATAGCACGAAGCTTAAAAAATAATATAGGATCTCCATCTAATTTTGAACCAACTCCATATAGTACTGCTGCAATATGTTTACACATTCTTGCTGAATCAGGACATGTACATTTAAAATGAATTTCTTTTGGGCTTGGAAATATTCCATTTCTTGAATTACTAAACATTTCATCAAACTCTTTGGGAAAGCTCCCCAAAAGAAGTGTTTCTAAAGTATCTATTTTCCTATTACAAAGCTGTTTAACTTTTTCCCAATTCTTTTTATCTAACTTATCAATAGAAATTGTAACATTATATGGTCTTGAACTGCTTCCTTGAACTATTGCTTCTACTTTTCCTTCTGAAATCTTTAAATTAAGCACTGCACCGCTTTTTACATAAGTTTTTCCCCTGCTTATTCTATTTTTAAAATCTGCATAATTCTCTAAATTCTTATTCCAGGCTTTTCCCCACCATTTTGATGCTATCTGATTTCCACTTATAATTATAGGTGATATATCAGGATTTGTTTTTCTAAGTTTTTCAAGATTTTTTTGATTCTTTTTAGCTTTATCTGCTGCTGATTCTGGTTTATACCAGCCATAATAACCCATTTATTTGTCACCACCTAACTTAAATAATTCCATAAGTTCCTTATTATCAAGCTCTGTAATCCAACTTTCACCTGATGAAGCTATTATATCTCCAGCTAATTTTTGTTTTTCTTCTATCATTAAGTCTATTTTTTCCTCAATTGTTCCTTTTGTTACAAACTTATGTACCATTACATTTTTCGTCTGCCCTATACGGAAAGCTCTATCTGTAGCCTGATTTTCAACAGCTGGATTCCACCATCTGTCAAAATGAATTACATGATTAGCACTTGTAAGATTTAAACCAACTCCACCTGCTTTAAGCGAAAGTACCATATATGGAATGTACTCTTCTCCATTAAAGGCTTCAACCATTTCACTTCTTTTCTTAACGGAAGTTCCCCCATGAAGTACTAAGCCTTTTCTATTAAAGATACTTTCAAGGAATGCTGATATTGGCTCTGTCATTTCCTTAAATTGAGTAAACACAAGCACTTTTTCTCTTTTTTCGTATATATTTTCACAGATATCTTTAAGCTGCTCAAATTTTCCACTATTATCTAGCTTATATTCTTCAAGGCCTAAATATTGATCTGGATGATTACATATTTGTTTAAATTTTATGATATTTCCAAGTACAAGGCCTTTTCTTTCAATTCCCTCTGAATTATTTAATTTTGCTTCCAGCTCTTTTACAAGTTTATTATATAACACGATCTGCTTTTTACTTAAAGATGCATACTCTTTTATTTCTATCTTTTCTGGAAGATCTGCTATAACACTTTTATCTGTCTTTAATCTTCTTAATATAAAGGGATTTATAATATTCTTAAGTTTTGCATAGTTACTATTATTTTCTCTTAAGGTCTTTGTAAAGTTTGTAAATTCTTTAACAGTACCCAAAAGCCCAGCATCTAGAAAATCAAATAATGACCAAAGATCAGAAAGCCTGTTTTCTATAGGAGTACCCGTCATTGCTATTTTTGTTTTAGCTTTAATTTGCTTTATGGTCTTAGTTTGCTTTGTTCCTGGATTTTTTATAGCCTGTGCTTCATCTAAGATCAATATATCCCAAGTAATCTCTCTTATTTCTTCTAAACGACTTGCCATACCATAAGTAGTTATATATAAAAATGGGCTATCTTCTTCACCTAACTCTATAGATGTTTCTTTTCCATGAAGGACAGCTATTTTCATTTCAGGCGCAAACTTCTCTATTTCCTTCTGCCAGTTGCCTATTAATGAAGCTGGAATAATGAGAAGTGCTTTCCCTCCACTTTCAACTCTGATTTTCTCGAGAAAAGCAATAATCTGTACAGTTTTACCAAGTCCCATATCATCAGCTAAACATGCTCCAAAACCTAATTTTTGCATATAAGTAAGCCATGAAAATCCTGTTTTTTGATATGGTCTTAAGGAAGCCTTAAAACTTGTACTTGGAGTATTTTCTTTTAAAATATCTGGATTTTTCATAGTATCACGTATCTTCTTAAGCCAAGTTCCATTTGATACTTCTAGATCCACAGAAGTTTCATTTATTCCAAGTTTTTCTCCTGCATTAAGCTCCATACGCATGGCCTCTGCAATAGTTAATCCATCAGCTTTAGCTAAGGTGTCAGCCTTTTCATATGCCTCTAATACTTCTTTTAATTTATCTTTATCTATTTCTATCCATTTCCCTTTAATTAAGGCTAACCCTTCTGCTTCTAAAAGTAATTTTTTAAGTTCTTCCTTAGATATCTTTTCATCTCCAAAAAATATTTCTGGTTCAAAGAATAATAATGCATCCATTCCAACCTTTGCTGGTTCTTTTTCACCAATTGAAACTGAAATCCTTAGAAAATTATTTTTCTTCCTCCACCAATTTGGTATTCTGCACATTATTCCTGCTTCCTCATAAATAGGAATCTCTTTCAAAAGGCTATATGCATCATCTTTTGTAAATTTAAGTGGTGAAAATAATTCTCCGCTTTCCATGAGACTTGATATGAAATCACTTTTGTCTGCTGCCTTACTTATTGTTCCCATGAGCTTAAGAAGCTTTTCTTTATCTTCTTTATATTCTAATAAGGCATTTTTTAAAGGCGTATGTTTAGCTTTACGTCTTCCGGCTTCTTTATTTTCTGTTGAATATGTAGCCAAAAATGCAAATGGATAAGAATCTTCCTTGTTTTCAACTAAGTGAAAAAATACCCTTCCAGCAACATTTATGTTTGTATTTCTTTCTATTAAATATTCCTGTACAGTCCCTTTAAATTTAGCAATTTCTCTTCTGAATATATCTGCTGTTTCATTCCACACCATTGAAATCCATTCATCATTTATAAATTCCATTCCTATTGAAAAAGGTGCTCTATTCTTAATTGCTTCAATTTCTTCATATTCCAAAAATAATTCAGTATCCTCACGAGTTATCTCTATATCAGGCTTTCTTGAAATCTCTTTTATTAATTTATTTACTATAAAGTATAAAAAACTTATAGTTTCTGACATCCATTCTTCCTCATTCGTAAAACCAAGGTTCCATAATGCCTTATATTTATCTTCTATAAATTTTGTATACCACACTTCCTGATTCTTTATATTATCTTCTGATAATTTTTTCTTAGGAGCTATCTCATAATCTATTTTAAAACCTGCCTCTGTAAAAATTGCTATTAATTCTTTACGTTCTTTAAGACTCTTATCCAAAAAATGTCCTCCTAATATTCTTTATATTTTGAATTATAACCACATTGCAACAAAGTATCCCCATATAATTCCAACTTATATTTTGCCATAAAAGCTCTGTTTATAATGTATATAGCCATTTTTCTAATTGATATTATAACATAAATTGCACACGTCTCATTCTTCAATTTTTAAAAATCACTTTTTATAGAATTTCTCATTTCAAAAAGCATTTGGAACTTCATTATAAACACCGCCTTTTAATATCAATTTATTAATCGGAATTTGTATTCCGTTGTCAATATTCAAATTTTGAAGTAAAATTAAAAAAGAAAGGTGGTTATCTGAATGATAAATAAAGAGTGCTCTGTAAACAAAACAGACAATATTACACAGCCTAATGACAATAATTCAAAATCCTTACGAGCGGATGCAAAACAAAATAGAGAGCAGATACTTGATGCGGCATATAAGATTTTTTCTGAAAAAGGGACGTCAATTCCTATAAGTGAAATTGCTCGTCAGGCTGGTGTAGGCATCGGTACAGTATACCGCCATTTTCCGAACAAAGAAGCACTGTTTGAGGCAGTCAATATTAGTTATAAACAGCAACTTACACAAAGAGCTAAGTCTCTTATTAATAATATTGATCCAGGTGAAGCTTTTTTTAATTTCTTTATACATATCATAGAAGATGGATTTACTAACAAGGCCTTAAAAGATGCTTTAAATACCAGAATAACAGATTTTGATGTGTTGCAGGATTTTCAGTCAACATTTTCTACTCTTCTCACCAGGGCTCAGAAAGCCAAGGCTGTACGTGAAGATATAGATATAAAAGATTTAATCACCCTCATAATGAGTCTTTTGTTAGCTATAGATCAGCGTAAAGGTGATTTAGATACAAAACAGTTCAATAGATTACTTTCCATTGTTAGCGATGGACTTCGTTATAAAGATACCAATGATAAGTCAAAGTAAATATAGCTGTTATTAAATCTCAACATATTATAATTTAAATTTGTCACTGTTCTGACACATTAGCCAATTATAATAAAGTTACAAAGTTGATAATAATTTTTTTCATAAATATTTA
>NZ_LZZL01000145.1:0-7589 GCF_002006495.1 Clostridium sp. BL-8 | reverse complement strand
TATGACCACGTACAATTTGTCAATGGAAATTTTAATCAATGTTTAAACAGTAGTGGTATTACATAAATATATGAAAATTATTTATTTTTAAATAGCCAAAGAACTAAAACAGATGTGAAATGAAAGGATAAATATGAAATATATAAAGTGTGCTTATTTTTAAAGATTTAATAATAAGCCTAATATCTGATTTAGGAAATAATTTATGCAAGCTAAAGAATGAGCTATCGCTAATGGAGTTTAATCCGCTAATGCGACAGCTCTTATAATGTCTATTTTGATTTTTTAGTAGGATTTACTTACTAAACCATGCCTTACTAAGTAAATTAATACCTTCAGCAATCTCACTCTCAGTCATTCCACCAAAACCAAGAAAAACCATATTATTAGAATATTTATCTTTTCGTAACCAATATGTAGATACAGGAGAAACTATAACACCATATTCTTTAGCTTTTTTTATTATCTCTTCTTCAGATAATCCATTGTTTAATTCTAGCAAGATATGCAAACCTGCATTTTTACCATGAATAATAACATTGTCTCCCATAAATTTATGAATAGAGTGGATTAACATATCATGTCTTCTTTTATTTAGAAGGGATATTTTACGCAGATGACTATCCCAATGTCCTAAATGCATAAACTGTTGAATTATTTTTTGCTCAACTATTGGAACTGAGGTTTGGTAGCTACTAAAAAAATTATCATATATTTCTAGTAATGATTGGGGTAATACCATATAATTCAATCGCAAGCTTGGGGAGAAAGACTTTGAAAAAGTACCAATATATATAACACAGCCTTTTGAATCAATACCCTGTATTGAAGGTATTGGCCTTGAATTGTAACGAAGTTCACTATCATAATCATCTTCAATTATAATTCCATTTTCTCTTCTTGCCCAATCTAATAATTGTAATCTTTTTTGAATTGGCATCACTGATCCAGTCGGAAATTGATGTGAGGGGGTTACATATACTATCTTTGTGGAGCTATTTTCTAATTCAGTAATATTTATTCCATCCTTGTCTAAACTAATTGGAACAACATCATATCCGTTATTGTTAAAAATCTTTCTTGCACCAATGTAGCCAGGATCTTCTAAAGCTACTTTAGAAAAATTGTTTCTGAACATTTGGCATAGTAAACTTAAACACTGCTCAAAGCCTGAAGTAATAATAATCTGTTCTGAGGTACATGAGACACCCCTTGATTTATTTAAATAATTCATTATTTCTATTCGTAATTCTTTTTCGCCTTTACTGCTAGTATAAGATGTCATAACTTCAGCATCTATAGAGGCCAAGCATTTATTTGATATCCTTCTCCATAAGCGCAAAGGAAAATCAGAAGCATTTAACTTTCCATATTTGAAATTATACTTATAATTATTATCAGAATTCATCTTAGGTAAAGTAGTTTTTTTATATTCTTCAATATTGACAGAGTTCTCTATCTTTAACTTAGTGATTAGCATACTATCTAGTTTTTCAACTATGAATCCGCTGTTTGCTTTACTTGTGACATATCCTTCAGAAGAAAGTTGTAGATAAGCACTTTCTACTGTATTTCTACTGACATTTAATGTTGTTGCAAGCGTTCGTGTTGAATATAGCTTACTGCCTTCCAAAAGCTGTCCTGAAATTATCTCTTCTTTTAACTGCTCATAAATTTGCAAATATAGTGGAACTCTTGAATCGTTATCTAGAACAATCATTTTTTTAAACACTCCCCTTATGAACTGTATCCTATAAAATAAAATAAATTGGCACTTTTGATGAGTACACATTGATTGTATAATTGTTTTATAGAAAAGTCAATGTGCACAAATTAAGACTTTTTAAAATATTAAAATAATTAAATTTGTAGAATTACAGAGGAGGAATTTAAATGTTAAATCAAAAATTGCTTGAAGTTATATCACATGAAGGTGTAGTAGCTATAGTATCTTGTAGTAACAATGAGGCGCATGTAGTTAATACTTGGCATTCATTTCTTAGTGTTACTGAAGATGGTAGGATATTAATACCTGCAGGAGGCATGAGAAGAACTCAAAAAAACATAGAAGCAAATAGTAAAGTTAAAGTTACTTTAGGTAGCAAAGAGGTTATGGGACATCAAAATCCAGGAACAGGATTTTTAATAGAAGGAACTGCAAAATTCCTTGTAGAGGGTCCAGACTTTGATATGGTGAAGAATAAATTTCCTTTTTTAAGTAGAGTATTAGAAATAACTGTTGCATCTGCTAAGCAAACATTATAGTTATAAGATAACTTGATTTTTGAAAAGAGTACTTTATATTAGTGAAAGAACTAAAAAAGTGCTCTTTTATGCTATTCATTTTTAATATTTTTAACTTAATTAGGGTAGTAGGAGCAGCTGTGTCATGCACTTAAAAGAAAATATTGTTGAAAACCTAAACTAGATCATAATAAAAAGAGAGCTATACAAGGAGGAATAAAAAATGACCGAGGACTTAATAACAATTAAAGAATTAACAGAAGAAGAGCAGTGGAAAGATGCTTTTTTATTAATGAAACAATTGCTAACTGATTTAGATGAGAAAAAATATTTACAACTTATAAAAGAGATGTACAAGGAAGGCTATAAGATGTTTGCCCTATTTGAAAAAGGGAAAATTGTTGCACTTACAGGTGTAATCCAGCTTACAAACTTATATTATGGAAAACATATCTGGGTTTATGACTTAATCACCGATGAAAGTAATAGGTCAAAAGGATATGGAGAAAAACTTTTATTACATATACAAACTTGGGGTAAGGAAAATGGATGTGGGATAGTAGCGCTTTCTTCTGGCTTCGAAAGAGTTGATGCACATAGATTTTATGAAAATAAGATGGCATATACCAAATCAAGTTATGTTTTTAGAAGACAAGTCTAAGAATTACTTGTCTTAGTCTATAATAAAGCTACTATAATATATATAAAAATTTTCTCGTGTTTTTTCAGGTCCTTTCTGAATATCTATATTATAATTATTGCCTGGATTACGAACAAATATTTGTGAAGACTTGTATTTATTATTGACTTTAGTCTGTTGAGTTCGCGTGCGTGCGAAACATAAAACCACCTGCTATGCGGGGGGGCAGGAAAATATGTTATACAAAAAACTCACATTTCCGAGTTATAATAGAAGTGTTCAAGCTACTATTTATTGAAGGAAAGGTGAGTTCTATGGATAAAAGTCTAGCACACACAAGATGGATGTGCAAGTATCATATTATATTTACGCCAAAGTTTAGAAGGAAAATGATTTACAACAAGTTTTAGGCGCCAGCCAGTAAAAAAGTCTTGTAGGCTCAGAGCCAGCCAGTTTTACGGGTGGTTCTGACTATTCAGTAAAATAAAAATTCTAATAGTAACAAATAAAGTAACAAAACAACAAAAATGACTATATTAAAAGATATCTAAACCTAATAATATAGTCATTTTTCTAAGAATATGGTGACCCATACGGGAATCGAACCCATGATTCAATGAAAAGGAAAATTTAAATATCTATAAGTGGCTATAAGCCTTGAAAATACTAATGTCCATATTTTTGAGAAAATATAAGTGGACATATCTAAATAGAACTATGGTGTAAAAATGGTGTAAAATTTAGATGGCGTTAGTGTAGTATTTTCGGGCTAAAGGACTCTCTTTAATATAAAATTGAAAGTGAAAAATTATTATATATCATTAAAAAATTTTATATTAACTTTTGATAGAAAAGTCTAAACTAAGATTTAGATAACTCGATTTTTGTTAATACTTGAATTATAATTTTTAATCATTATCTCAAGAGTATAATTAGTATCGTATTCTTGTTTATTTCTAGATCTTTTATAATACCAATCAAATATTAGTGGATTAGTGCTTCTACTCTGAAATATTTCATCTTGTAATTTTCTTGATAGATCTTTAAGTTCATCTTCTTTTTTAGTTTTGTTAAGTATATCTGCCCAAATATTATCACAACAAGCTTTAAGTTTATTGCTATTGTTTATGGATTTACAATTATCCTTGTATTGTTTAATTGTAAATGTTAATAAGCAGAAAAAAGGTGAAAATGCGTTTAATAAAAAAGATGGAATAGATAATTCCTTGAATAGACTTATTATTGTAACTAATAAGAATACAAAAGTTGAAATTGATATTATAAACTTAACAAAGCTTTGTCTTAAATAATTATCCCACCAACAGTTTGTTCTTTGACACATGATAGATGCAAATGGTAATTTTATAGTGTCTAAATTAGTACTATAGTACCAATTTATCATATTTGATTTATCTTTTTCATTTCTTTTTTTTATAAATTTAAGAGAATATTTGCCTATAGTTTCAACATCAGGTTTTGATATTTTTATTGGATTATTTGAAATGGATAGCACATCACAATCAAATGAATCTTGAATACTGGCGGCTAGTATTCTTTGGTTATTTAGATAAGGTGTTATTACTATTAAATCTAATATGGTTATTAAAGCGCTAATTATAAAGATAATTGCTTTAAATAACTCTGTTGATAAGCTTAGATAGGTAGTAATGAAATCAGCAAAAAAATTAGATACTAATGATAATACTATAGTAAATACAACTGTTACAACTATTTGGATACCAAAAATAACCTTTGCATCTGAATATATTTGTCTTTGAGCATATAATTTGTCTAAGTTTCCTGGTAAATTTTCTTTATTAATAATTTCATTATTTATAATTCTATTCTCCATCGTATTCAGGAAAATCACCTCCAAAAATTTCTGCCCATTTATTTATTGAAGACTCATCATCTTTATTATTTTCA
The DNA here is from genome assembly GCF_002006495.1 of Clostridium sp. BL-8. Lineage (NCBI taxonomy): Bacteria > Bacillati > Bacillota > Clostridia > Eubacteriales > Clostridiaceae > Clostridium > Clostridium sp. BL-8. The sequence continues at coordinate 2,779 of NZ_LZZL01000145.1, read as the reverse complement.
TAATTTCTTGCATCAATGGCTTTTAGATAATCAGAAGATGCTCTATCACTTATTTTTTTTATCTCATCATATGATAGGGTATTTAAGTTGCCTTGAATTCCTTTTGGGTCATTTACTGGATTATACACAGCATTAGAGATATATGATAAAATATTGGGAACTTCAATATCAACAAATTCACTACAAGAAGCTGCTGTATTATAGTAGTTAAGGATCATATTTTCTAACAAATATGATTGCATTGATGGCATGGTAGGTCTTTTATTCCAATACTTTATAATTCGTATAACATTAAGAACATTTCCATTATGATTTTGATTTATATCCGATACTTTTTTTCGATCTATCCTAGGGTCTGTTTTCATCCAATTACCGTTTCCATCTGGGATTATATAATAAGTTTTTCCAAGAGAATCTTCGGTAGTAAAAAAGCAGGGTACTATATCAAAATTCCAATCGTAAGAAATTAAATTTAGTGTAGCAGCTTGCTGGTTACGGTGAATTTCAGATTTTCTATATTGGCCTATATTTTTCAAATTAGCTATAAATTTATTTATGACTTTCTTTGAATTTAAAATATTAGTATCGTCGTTGCAAAGTTTTTTTAGATTTGTAGCTGAATCTGAAACTGTGATTTCAATGTGATCAGAATATTCATAGTAGGTACTACACTGAGCATTTAAACAAATCATAATGTCTATATCATCTAATTCACGTTTTTTAGTTTTCCTGGCAAAAGAGCCAAAGAAAATATCTTTTTCCTGATAAAACGAAGGAAATTCATCATCTTTAGTTGTAAAAGTGTGTATTTGATCAATTAGCCAATCTCTACTAGTTCTTGCTGTTTTGGATACATCAGAATCTAAATTCACCTTATCCTTTAAAAATTCATTAAATGCAGATATAACTGTTTTTGCCATAATAAGTCCTCCTCAAATTAATATATTAGTATTACAGAAACCAAAGAAAGTAACATTGAAATAAAACTATAAGAAATAATGTAATGAAATTAATAGTGATATGAAATGCGAGCGATAATTTAAAAAAACATAAAGTCGAGGTTTTAAGTGCTATTGTTGAGAAAAAATCTCACAAATTGAAGTTTAAATACTGAATAGTGACTTTTTATTATAATATGAATATATCACCAATAAATTTATTTGTCCATAGTAAAATGATAGAAAAGTAAATTTTATTTTTAATATTTGTGGAAATATCACAATAACTAGTATATAATTTTAAGTATAGATCATAATATAAGATAAGATTAGTATAGATGGAGGCATAAATTATGTTAATACAATTAGATATAGAGAATTTTCGTTCAATTAAAGATAAAGTTACTTTTAGTATGTTAGCATCAAAAGATAAAAGTCATGAGGATAATTTAATCAAGGAAGTTGATGCTTCAGGAAAGGAAGTTAATATCTTAAAGACATCTGCAATATATGGTGCAAATGGTTCAGGAAAAACAAATGTGCTAGAAGCTTTTAATTTTATAACGTATCTTTTAGCAACTTCTAATGATATGCAAAAGGGAAAAAAGATACCAGTAGATCCTTTTAAACTTGAAAGAGAATATATAAATAAACCAAGTAGTTTTGATATAATTTTCAAAACTAAAGGTATAAAATATGCTTATGGTTTTTCAGTTACTGAAACTAAGGTTGTTGATGAATATTTATATAGTTATCCCAATGGAAGACAAACTGTAATTTTTGAAAGAGAAAATACTGATGAATATACATTTAAGAATGATAAAGAAAGGCAAACTCAAATAAAAGATAAATTCCATTCTGATAATAAACTGTTTATTTCAACATTAAGTGTATGGGAATATGAAAAAGCTCAAGAACCATTTCAGTGGTTAAGAAATAATTTAAGAATAATAGATCCTAGAAGTAACACTGCAGGATTTACAGTTAATAAAATTTTAAAAAATAGTTCTATAAATATACGAATTAAAAATACTTTAAAGAAGGTCATTGAAGGAATTGAAGACATAAAAATTAATGAAATTGATATTGATCCTAAAGATGTACCATTATTAAAGTTTTTAAATGAAGAAGCAAAAGAAAAAATATTGAAAGATAATGAAAAGCTTACAAGTGTAAGTGTATTTCATAAAATGAATAATAGCAATGAGCTTGTAGAATTTGATTTAGAGGATGAATCAGATGGTACACAAAAATTATTTGGCTTATTAGGTATTTTTATAGACATTTTAGATAATGGTTCCACATTAGTTGTAGATGAATTAGATGTAAGATTGCATTCTCATTTAACAAAATTCTTAGTGGAATTATTCCATGACCCAGAATACAATAAAAACAATGCACAATTAATTTTCTCAACTCATGATACTAACTTGCTTGATCAGGATATTTTTAGAAGAGATCAAATTTGGTTTACAGAAAAGAAAGAAGACAAAAGTACAGATTTATACTCATTAGATGATTTTAAAGTGAGAAAGGATGCAGCAATTGAAAAAGGATATTTACAAGGAAAATATGGAGCAATACCACATTTAGGTGGAGGCAATATATGGGAATAAAAAGAAATATAGGAGAAGTTTCTAGAGAAAAAAGAAGAAAAAGAAAAGTTAAACCTCTTGTATTGATTGTATCTGAAGGAAAGGATACAGAAATTAATTATTTTAAACAATTTAATCAGAAATATGTAAATGTAGATGTTAAGCCAGTTGATAAAAATTCTGCTGGAAAGAACAAATCAAGGAAGACTGATCCATCTAATTTAGTGGATAAGGCTATTGAATATA
>NZ_LZZL01000144.1:0-8235 GCF_002006495.1 Clostridium sp. BL-8 | reverse complement strand
TTGATTTTCTACATTTAACATTTAGATATTTACTTAGCAGATAGACATCCTAAATGTAATTTTATTATTGCAACATATATATGAAATGTGAAAAAGCAAGGTTACAAATATAACTCTTGCTTTTAACTTAAATTTTATAGTACTTCAAATTCCTTCTCCAAAGAAAATGAATATAGATACTTATATTTAACTGCTTTTCCTGTCATTTTAAATATGGCATTACTATAATACTCTAATTGTTTAATATATTTCTGCTTAAATTCTTCTTCCTCGCCTTCTTTTACAAAATCCGTTTTATAATCCAAAAGAATAAGCTCTCCATTATATTCAAAAAAACAATCAATTATTCCCTGCAATCTAACATTCTCATCTTTATATTTATCATCTAAAGTTTTATCTACCTCTAAACTGCTTATTTCAGTATAAAATGGTACTTCTCTATAGATTTTTTCTCCTCTTTTATTTATTTCAAGAATTTTGCTTCCTAAATTAGATTTGAAAAAATTCAATATTTTATAAGGATTTATTGCTTTTAACTCTTCCTTAAGTAGAAATTCTTCTTCAAATAATTTTTGTAGCTGTTCACTAATTTCCGTTACAGATGAAACTCTATTAAAATCTATTTTCTTCATTGCAAAGTGAACTGCCGTACCCCTTTCAGATGGGGTTAATCCCTTTTTTTCTTGAAGAAATTTAGGAGTTGTTATAATCTTTTCCCTGTAAGTTTCTTCAGTATCATAATTTTCTTCTTCATTTCTTCTCTTTAAATCTGAAACTGAAATATTACTTTTAAGAGTAGTTAATGCCTTTAACTGATACTCATATGATAGTCTCCTATTTATCTCCTCATTAACGGCTTGATCATTTAAATTTACATATGCCATTGAGTCAAACTGATCTTCTTCATTTTCACTATCTGAATCAGATTTAATAATTAGATCATTTTTATTCCAAAAATTTATTTCCCATTTGGATATATCATCACTTAATCCCTCACATGAGACTCCTATTTTTTCATTAAATACATTTCCTGCATTATGATGACACAATGCCATGCAAATCCAATCTAAATATGATCTCCCTTTTAATACTTCAGAAGGTAAAATTCTGACTTTCTCTAAAGATGCTGAATTTATCCATCTTTCTACTGATTTCTCAATATTGGCAGTTGTACCGGTAATGATTAACTTTTCCTTTGCTCTAGTACATGCCACATAAAGTATTCTCATTTCTTCTGATAATGTTTCGAGTTTCATTTTCTTTTTTATAGATTCCTTAGCTAATGTTCCAATGCTAAATCTTTTTTCTAAATCTACAAATTCAGGTCCAAATCCTAAATCTTCATGATATACTATGTCCTTATTTAAGTCCATCAAATTAAAGTTTTTACCAATTCCACATAAGAATACTACTGGAAACTCCAGTCCTTTACTTTTATGAATACTCATAATTCTAACTACATCTTCATTTTCCCCTAGTATTTGGGCACTTCCCATGTCTCCAGAAGATTTCTTAAGCTTATTTATAAAATTTATAAAATTAAATAATCCCTTAAAACTTGTTTTTTCAAATTGTCTTGCTCTTTGAAATAATATTCTTAAATTTGCTTGTCTTAATACACCATTAGGCATAGCCCCAACATATCCATAATAAGCAGTATCCATATATAAGTACCATATGAATTCATCAATTGCCATATAAATTGATTTTTTTCTCCACTTATCAATATTATCAATTAAATATTTACACTTATTTATTAACTCTTTTGAATACTGTCCTTCTCCAGATTCAAAATCTGTCTTGCTTATACACTTTATATTCTCATAAAAGTAACTTTCTTTATTTACTAGCCTCACTTCACTTATCTCCTCTGCTGAAAAACTGATAATTGGAGATCTCATTATTGCTATCATCGGAATATCCTGCATTGGATTATCAATTATTTTTAATAAAGAAATTATTGTTCTAATCTCAATAGATTCAAAATATCCTGATCCTGTATCTGCATATACTGGAATTCCTTCATTCCCTAATTCATCTAGTAGTGTTTCAGACCAATTCTTTGTTGCCCTGAGAAGAATTACAATATCTCTATATTTTAATGGTCTATATTCTCCAGTTTCTTTATCTAGAACATTAAATGTTTTCTCTCCACTTTGTGACATTAATTCTCTAATCTTTCTTGCCACAACTCTTCCCTCTAAAGCAACATTACTTATTTCTTCTTGATCATCTTCAATATCTTCTGCTGCTTCTTCTTCATGATTTTTATCCACTATATTGACCTCTATTGATCCGCCAGTAATTACATTATCTTGGGTTACTTCCTTATAACTAGCACCTAAGTTTAGTGCTTCTTCATCTGTATATTCTAGCTCTCCAACAGTTTCAGACATTAGCTGCTTAAACAGATAATTTACACCATCTATAACTTCTTTTCTGCTTCTAAAATTTTTATATAGCTGAATCTTTCTGTTATTACCTTGATCTATCTGATAAGTATTATATTTTTCAATAAACAATTCAGGTTTTGCCTGCCTAAATCTATATATACTTTGTTTCACATCACCAACCATAAACACGTTAGGATTATCAAGCTCTTTTCTGGATACTAAATTTATTATTGTTTCCTGTACATTATTTGAATCTTGATACTCATCCACAAGTACCTCATCAAAATATTCTTTGAATTCTACAGCTACTTTAGATGGTATTATGTTATTATCTTCATCATAATCAATTAATACTTTTAAACATAAATGTTCCAAGTCATTAAAATCTAATATATTTCTTTCTCTTTTTCTTTTTCTGAATCTTTCATCAAACTCTAGAACAATTTCTGTTAACTTTTTAATATATGGATATGAACCTTTAATATTAAGTAGCATTTGCTCTGGAGTTACTGAAAACGTATTATTAATTAATTCAGATATTTTCTTCTTAATATCGTCTCTTATTTTTTTTACAAGGCTTTGAGAACTTTCATCTGAAACTTTATCTTTTTTAATAGTTTTCAATCTAGAAAAACTTATGCACAATAATGAGTTGTAAATTGCCTCAAGCCCATTATCAGTAGATTCGTAAGCTTTTTTTATATCTATTAGTTCATTTGTAAAATTATCTAAATATGCTTCTAAACCATCTATCTTATTAATTATTTCAATGGCTTTTTCCATCATTTTAATATGGCCTTGAATTTCAATTCTAATACTTTCAATAAGAACTTTTACCCATTTTGTCTGATTCAGTTCTTCTAATGTATTGATATTGAAAATTTCCGCATTTTCATTAAGCCATTTTTCAGGCCATGGACCTGACATAGTAAAATTATATAAATCTAAAACTAAATCCCTAAGGTTATTATCATTCTTATAGCTGCTAAATGCTTCAACCAGATTAATAAATTCAGTATCCTCTTCATCATATTTATCTTCAAAAAGTTCTTCCATAACTTCACTTTTAATTAATATACCTTCCGTTTGATCTCCAATTCTAAAAGATGGGTCTAAATCTATTCTATGATAGTTATTTTTTATTACATCTAAACAAAATGAATGCATTGTAGTGATATTAGCTCTATTTAATAATGTTAGCTGTTTTTGAAGATTCTTGGAATTAGGTTTTCTTTCTAACTCTTTTGATATGGCATCAGCAATTCTCTCTCTCATTTCTGCTGCTGCTGCATTAGTAAATGTCACAACTAATAATTTATCTATATCAACTGGATTCTCATCATTTGTAATTATTCTAATAATTCTCTCTACCAATACAGCAGTTTTACCAGAACCTGCTGCTGCTGCAACTAAAAGATTGCAATTTCTTGTTTCAATTGCACTTAACTGTTCCTTAGTCCATTTTGTTTCTCCCATATATTAATCTCTCCTATCACTATCTAAAGCTGTTCAAATTATAATTTAGTAATTATAGACTATAAGCTATTTTAATAAAACATTCTCACGAATCATTTTCTTCTCGTAAACAACTTATAGAACTTTTTATATTGTTCCAAATTTCATTTGAAGATTTCTTTGAAACTATCTTATATTTATTATCCTTTATTGTCGTATCAAACTGACATATTGACGAAAAATCACAATATTCACAATATGTTCTATTGGCATTTTTAATTGGTTGTATTTTAATTTCTCCACTCAGCATCTCTTCACATAAATCTATCATTTTTTTATTAACGTACTCTCTAAGTAATATAAATTCTTCTTCTGTAACTACGTCACTATTAGATTTAAAATCTCCATCATTTTTAAATGCAGCTGGTATAATTAATGAATATCCATCAATATCCTTATCCATCGCTCTAACAACCCTAGCATCCTTTAAAACTAATCCTCTCATTTTCAAAGCACTTAGGACCTCTTCTTGTACCTGTTCTGTTGTCATTTCTTTATTTCCCTTTATTATAGGGTCATCTATTTTAAAATATAATATAGCACCAGGCTTCACTTGCTTTTTTAATATATATTTAGAATTTTTAATAAGAGCATCTAAATAAACTAATAGTTGCATTTGTAATCCATTATAAAGTTCATTTAAATCAAGTTTATTAGAACCAGTCTTATAATCTACAACTCTAATATAAGTTTCTCCATCTAAATCCAATGTATCTATTCTATCTATTCTTCCTTGAAGATATACTTTTTCTTTTGAGCTTAATTCTAATGTTATGGCTTCCCCTGATCTATAGTCTCCAAAATTAAATTCTGTTTTGAATACTTCAAATTCACCTTTTCCTATTTGATTTGCAATAACTGAGACAGATTTAGAGATTACCCTTTTAAACCTTTGAGCTAAATATCTAAACTTTTTTGAACTATTTAATATAGAGTTATCGTCAGAAATTAATTTTTTATCAATAAGACTAGACACTATATCTTTGCACTTCTCATTGTTTAATTCAGACCACAGAATACCCTCTTCTCTAATTTTATTCGTAAATGAATCTAACATTTCATGTACAAATGACCCTAAATCTGGTGGTGTAAATTCGTATACTTTTCTGTTTTTAGCTTTAAGTCCATATTGAACAAAATATGAAAATGGACATTCAGCATACTTTTCCAATCTTGAAACACTAAATACTAACTTTCCCATGTCATTTTGATAAAGCTTTTTAAGCTTACTTCGAGCAATCTTATCACCTACATTAGAATATTCAAGACCTTTAAAGATGCTCTTAACCTTTTCCTTAAACTCTTCCTTCTCACTAAACCAACTATATACGTCTGGCCAATATTCTTCTACATCTTCTTTATCAAAATCCTTTCTCATCGCAAGTATAAGTTCATTAAATGTTGGAATTGGAGTATTAATTTTATTAAACTTATCTTTTTCATTACCTAAATCATAAATATCACTTTCTTCTACTAATCCAGGTAATATTTTTTTGATTCTAGGTATCACTATAGATGGTCTTAATGATTTACCTTCAAAATCAGACATAGGATACGATAATAATAAATATTCACTACTTATTGTTAATGCTATATATAGTAAATATTGCTCCTCAAATACCTTTCTCCTGGTTGTTGATGATAAACTTACACCTATTTCACTTAATATTCCCCTATCTCTATCTGATAGTATTCCTTCTTCCTTTTTAGATGCTGGCAGTACACCATCATTTATTCCTACTATATAAAGAACCTTCACATCTCTACCTTTAATTCTTGCTATATCTCCAATATTAACCTGATCTAAAGCAACTGGTATAACTCCAATTTCCTCATTTGAAAACCCTGAATTTAATATTTTAAAAAATTCAAAGCTATCTAATTTCTCATCTCCAATTACATCCACTGCCTGATCTAAAATTTCTATAACTATCCCTTCAACTTGACTATATTCCTTAACTTTATCTTCTAAACCAATTTCCTCAAAAGCTTCTATCCATTCATTTATTCTCTCAAAAGCTTTTAAGTTAACTAAAAACTCATAAATCGCCGTACATATATCTATAACATTATGCTTTCCGTATATTTTATTATGAAAAGTTATTAAAGGAATTCTTATTTCCTCCATAATTTCAGATATTAATATTTTCTCATCCGTTAATTCTTCATTATTATTAAACCATTTTTCATTAATTATCTCTTCTACAGTCCACTTATATCCTTTTACTCCATGCTCAAGCACAAAGTTTTCTAAAATATCTATATATGAATTATCTATACCAGTTAATCCACTTTTCAAATATTTAAATACACTCTCATAAGACCAATTTTTAAATAAAATTTCAAAAGCTGAACTTATAAGTACTATTAATGGATTACTTAACAACTGAATCTTTTTATCTAAGAAATACGGTATATCGTAATCTTTAAATATTACTGATATTATTTTTTGATAATCATCTATATTTCTGCAAACAACAGATATATCTTTATATCTATATCCTTTATCCCTTACAAGTTCAATAATGCTTCTCGCTACTCGCTCAATCTCATCATAAATATTATTTGCTTTATATAGTGCTACATTATTACACTTACCGCTATATTCAGTAAATGGATAAGTAAAGAAATACTTTTCAATGTGTCTAAGTTCCGTATTATTTTTAAATCTGTATGGTGTAGTATTATTTAAATAAATAGGCCTATCATAAGCTATGTTATTATCCTCTATTATCTTCAATATCTTATTTTCTGTGTTTTTTACTATATTAAATACATCAGTTATATCTTCATACTTATCATCTAAAGATTTACTACTATCCATACAAAGAGTTATATTTACTCTCTTACATCTCTTTGCTAACAATCTTATAATTTCTAATTGCTGAGGTGTAAAACTATTAAATTCATCTATCCATACTTCTGAATCTACATATGCGTCAGATTCTGATAACTTTTTTTCTAGTAATGTTAATTCATCATCTCCATCAATATAATTTTCATGCATCTTTAAATTAAATGCTTCATAGACTACTGCTAATTCCTTGATTTTTTGTGCTAATTCATAATCATTTATTTTTCCACTTAATGCTTGCAGACTATCAATATTAACATTGTATTTCTTAAATTCAGAGATTACTTCAGAGATTACTTTATTGAATCCTTGCTCTCCTGATATTTTCTTGAAATAATCTAAAGAATCTATCGTTTCATTTAGCACTCTATGAATTAACATGTTTCGTCCAGACTCTTTTATTATTTCTTTGACACGTCCACCATATTTTTCAAAAATTTCATGTGCCATTTTCTTAAAACTTAATACTTCGGTTCTTAAAAAAGCACGTTCTCCAATAGCTTTTAAGATTTTGTTTTCTGTAGTGAATGTATATTGCTCTGGAACTAATAAAATTAATTTGTTCTCTCCTATTCCCTCACCTATTTTAACTTTTATATCATTAATACAAAATTGACTTTTTCCAGTCCCTGCTCTTCCATAAATAAATCTTATACTCATATGTGCTATACCTCACCTTTTAAATATCTGTTAATTCTTTTTTACCTATTCCCATAATTATAGTATCAACATATCTACCATTTATATAAACTTTATTTCTCTTTATTCCTTCTTCTAAAAATCCGCATTTCTTATAGCAATTTACTGCTCTTAAATTATACTTTATAACTTCTAACTCAACTCTTATAGCATCTAATTTTCCAAACAAATATCGTATAAGCGTCTTTATAGCATCCTGTCCATATTTCTTTCCCCAATACATGCTTCCAATTGTTATCCCAATAGAATATATTCCTTTACAATCATTACTCTCATTATATGTTATAAATCCAACTAAAACATTCTTTTCATTTATTATACCCAGCGCCTTCCTTAAACTTTTACTGCCACTTTGTATATCATTAGGTATAGTATTATATAACTTAACATTTTCATCATTAAATAGTTTATATAATATCAAAATATCTTTCTTTTGTAATGCTCTCAAATATACATTATAACCTTTAAGCATGATTCACCTTCTTTAACAAATTGGAGTACTAACTTAATTATAATATTTTAGTTCCAAAATTTAAATTTATTGTGCCAAATTTTAACTATATTTATTAAATGTATATGTTACAATTAATTTTCTACATTTTATCTTATGGCATTTACTAGTCCACAAATGCTTTTAATTTAATTTTATTATTGCAATATATATGTTTGTATTACGATTTTTTGAACAACAAAAAAACATCTAACATAATGTTAGATGTTTTGGCGGAGGATCCGGGATTTGAACCCGGGCGCCAGTTACCCGACCTACGCCCT
>NZ_LZZL01000143.1:0-9823 GCF_002006495.1 Clostridium sp. BL-8 | reverse complement strand
TGCGAGATAAGCCATAAGCCGAGTTCTGTAGTCATTGGAGATTACAACAAATAGTAATTTATAATGATTTATTATAACGCAAAGTATGAAAACAAGGTACTTTAAAGTAAGAAAAAAAATTTATAATAACTGATTATAACTTATTACAATTTAACTGATTTGGGCAAAATTTGGGCAAAGATTTATTGTACATCTATCCAAATATACAAGCAAGGTTTATTAAATTTTAATATTCCTTGCTTCTATTACATATATTACACAAATTCTATAAATTATATTAAGTTCTGCGATAATAATAGTACGTTTATAGTACGTTATATTTATCATTATTGATATTCTCTAATTTTTCAAATTCTTTTAACTTATGAAATTTTTCTCGTGGCACCAATCTATAACCAAGAATAATAAAATAAGCAATACTTAACCAAACAATACCAACTAAATAACCTAATATTGCATTAGATTTAGAAAATGCAGCAAGTAAACCACCAATAATAAAACTAAGAAATATAACTAAAATCCATTTTAATAATCTACCTAATGTCATATAATCACCTCATGGTAAATTATAACATAATTGTCTTTAGCACGCTACGCTCTTATCCTAACGCCGGATAGGCACTCAAAAGCTAATACTATTAACATACTTCCATACGAAAAAGCTTCTAAAATGCCCCACAAGGGGGCTAAACAGTTAGTTTCTTTAGGAAAGAAAGTCTTTGGGCATTAATATTCAATTTTTATGTTTGACTTTTATACTATATTTGTGTTATAATTAAATTTTATTTGTTTCAAGTGAAACATGCTAAAATTACATTTTTTATGTCTGCGGCAATATTTGCAATTAATTATTTATTTACTAAGACATTTTAAACAGAATATGCTATTTTAAGATATCAATATATGTCTTTATATAATGTTTATCTTTTTACTACCTAGTCAATTGAGCAATTTCTACTCTATCCATATAGATTTTATCAGTAGCAGATTTTAACATCTTATAAGAGTTATAACTATTTCTTATTTGGTCAGTTTGAATAAATTTATATCTACGAGAATGTATCTTCATACGTGTTCTAACATCAGTAGAATTTACATACATCTCATAATCTTCCCAATCAAACGCCTTAGTAATGGTAAGACGTCCAAAGAGAGTTTTACACTCATAACATTTGTGACTAAGTTCCCTAAATACTTTATCTACACGCGCCCATCTTTGAGCAGTATAGCAAATCATTTTACCATTACCTTTTCTATTTTGAGTAAGTTGAACAAGAAGTTCAGTAGGAAAATTTTTAAAATCCCTACTATTGAAAATATTTTGTACTTCATCAAATAAGTAGAGCGTTGGCTTATCTTGCTCTATTAAAAGTTCTTTCCAATTAGCAGAATCAAAGTGCCAATCTGAATATTCATAACCAAAATTATCAACTATATAAATTTTATCACCGTATTTCTGCCTATAACGTAAACCTAACTCAGCTAGAGCCATAGTTTTTCCTTTACCAGGCAATCCAAAAAAGCCATAAATACCATATATATGAATTTTCCTATCTTTAGTTTTTAAGAAATTAATAATATCTTTAATTTTCCAAATAATTAATTCAATAATAATAGGATAAATAGGTTTAATATAAATAGAATTTTTCTTATTTTTAGAAACATGAGAAAATCTATATGTAGTAACACTAACATTATTAATTTTCTCATTTTCAACTTTTTTATTTTCCTCCACTTAAAAACCTCCTTTTAATTCTTCTTAGACGAGAATATTTCCTAAATAACCTATAAAAAAAACTAAATAAATTTTCAAATTCACGCCCAAAATATCCAGCCAAAAGACCAATAAAGAAAAAACTCATACAAAGAGATTTCATAGACTCAAAAAGAGTAAAATAATAAGTCGTAGAACCTAAAGAAGCAAACTGACTTAAAATATCATCCATAAAAAAACACTCCTATCTAATATTAATAAATGGAATTTTACTATAAACAAATTTAATAACATTCCAAGTAAAAACCGAAAATTCAACTGTAACAATAGTGCTAATAACAAAAGTAAATATACTAACATCCGTAAAATATAACCCTTTTCTAAGGAATAAAATCATATTAGATAAATCAACTTCCATAGAAGGTAAAGCAGGAATTAAAGCAACAATAGTACCAATAAAAAGCTTCATAGCAGTTAATACTAAGCTCCATATCATAAAAAACACAACCTTTCTACATAACACTTGGTGGACCACTACCACCACCAGTAGGAGCATAAACAGTCGTACTATTAATATCACCACCACCAAGAACAGCATTAATTTTACGCCATACATACACAACTAAAAGAAATAACCAAAAACAAGAAGTAACTATACGAACCCAAGATATATTAGAGTTAACAAATTGAGCAGATACAATAATACAATCATGACCCCAAATATTTACATGAATATCCGTAAATTCATCAGCACCAACTTCTAAACTTTTAAGTATATCCATACTATATGGAAATTTTGCTTTAACATCATTCTGTAAACTATCATTAAAATCACTAAAATCAGTAGCAGTAGGCACAAAAGTATAACTCAAAGCACTTTCAATAGAAGTAACAATTAAACCCGGAAGAGCACCAATAGCAGCAGGAATATCAATAATACCTTTGTAAATTTTTTCTAACCAATCCCACAATTCACTCCAAAATGATGCATCAGTACCAGTTCCAGTGCCCGAACCCGTTCCAGTATTAGTTCCAGTTTTAACATTTAAACCATTAACAACAGTTGCAGTGGTGCTACCATCTATAGGAGCATAAACAGTTTCTCCTTTACTAGAATCATATTGACCAGAGATAGGAACAGCAACAGTCCCTTGGACAGAATCACTTGCATTTCCTTCAATACCATCACCACTAATAGCAGATGAGGAAGGAACATAAACAGTATTAGAAACTGTATTATAACCCAAAAAAACCATATAACCACTTGTTTTAGTAGAAACTTCTGTATTAACATCACGCCAAGTACTACCACCATCAAAAGAAGCCCTCAAACCAAGAAGAGCACGATTACTTGAATCAATATAAGTCTGAAAAGAAATCTCACAATCAGCAGTTGGCGTATAAGAAGATGATTGTTTATATGCACCAAAATTATCATAATAATAAAAACTCAACTTATCACCATAAGATACATTAAAAGTAGTATAAACACCTACAGAAAGATTATAAGGTTGCATATAAAAACCATTTGACATAAAAGGATCAAGACTATGTGGAGTAGTATTAGAAGTTGTTTTACCAGTAGAAACAGGCAAAGAACTACCTTTTTTTAAATCATTAGCTTTAGATTGAATAAAATTCAAGCCATCATTCGTAAGACCAGCATAATCATGACCAGAACCATCACTATAAATTGAAATAGTCTTATCAATACCATAATTAAGTATCTCAGTCATTAAATAATCTTTAACATCATCCGAATAATTAGAATAAAGATAGTAACCAGTATAACCAATGCCCGCAACGGCAAGAGCACCCGCAATTTCTGGAGAAAGTAAAACACCAGCCGCTATTTCCAAAGGAGTATCTATTCCAATTGCATAAGCTTTAGTATTGCAATAAGAAAAAGGTAGAAAGCAAACAATACAAAGAACTATAATAAAAGACCTAAATCTATAAATAAACTTAACCATAAACACCTCCTAGAAAAACTTAATAAATAAATAAGCATCATAAAAAAGGAGCAATCAATCTATAATAAACATAATGAAAAAAAATTTAATATTCATAAAAACATCACATAAAATATTTACGCCCACCCACGGCGAACCGTAAACGTGGTCGCCTTAAAGGGTGGGCGTAAAAAATTATTATAAGAATTTATAAATTATTCTTGGAATTAATCCAATACCAACCATAATTCCCATAATTGTAATACCTACTGGTAACAACACACCTGCATTACTAGTAACAGCAGTAGTAAGACCAGTAAACATATCAGCAGTTAATTCAATCATTTTACATACCTCCAAATTAATATATTTATAACAAAAGCATAGCTTTAGTTAACTAATAAAATTGTTTCAAAATACTATAGCAAATAACAACCATTAAAACGACAAAAGCAACAACTAAAAACCAAAAAAACTGGTTATTAAGTAAAACTAAATCATTATGAATAGAAATAAGATTATCATTCATAGACTGCAATTGATGAGTATAATTTACAGCAGACTGAGTTGTAGTATCCATTAAAGCACCTATACAGCATGTACACCAACAATAGTTGGTCTACCACCAAAACCTATTGCGTAATCAAAAGCAATAGAACAGCCAACAACAACGTCTTGAGGCACCGAACCTTCAACATATTGTGTAAGGCATTGTCTACCTAACTGCACTTGTGAATTACTTGCAGAAAAATCTCCTAGCAAATGTAGCATAGTATAAGCCTTACCACTCTTTTTACTAATACCAGTTACAATTCCAACAACTTCAAATTCAAATTCCATATTAAAACACATCCTTTAATTTATTTTTTCTATCATTTTTCTTACTAACTTCATGAGAAAATATTAACATGCGTTTTTAATTTACTTCATGAAAAAAAGTAAAAAATTATTTTAAAATCAATAAAAGATAGGAAATACCTAGCTTCAAAAATCAAAATTTAACTTTTAAAAATCTTTTACCTAATCTTTTTCCATTATAACCATTATTAATGCAATGACTTAAAGAACTAGGTTCAATATCAAATCTATGAGCCAAATCAACTATACTTTCCTCAACGGCAAGTGGAAGTTCAAATTCATCAGCAGTAACCGCCAAATATAAATATTTTCCCATAATACACACTCCTAAAAATTTAATATAGTTAAGCTATTAACAATATAAGGTAAAGACCAAAGAACAAAGGTCAAAATAGGGAATGTAGTAGTTATAATCAATAAAACTCTAAGTAAATTAATAAAAATCTTATACTTGGGATATAGCTTTATCCATTCACTACATTTGTCATTAACAATAAAAGGCATACCAAAGAACATAAATATAAATAAAACTGGAATCAATAAAGGTAAAGCAAAAATAATCATAATAACACCTCAAATCATTTCAAATCTTTTAAATTAATATCTAAACTTTTATTAACAGTATCTTTAGGAACATGAAAATTAATTTTAACATCAAGACCTAAAAACCCTGAAATAGTTTTAGTTATATAAGGACAATCACCATTTTCTATATCATCATAAACAACAACTTCGGAAGAATCGTATTTTTCAAGAACTTTGCCACCATCATCTTGTATCACATAAGTAACAAAATAAGTTGTATCATCTAAAGTTCCAGTACCTAAAACAAATGAACCACTAACACTATTATCCAAGGAAGAGCTTTGAATATACAAAGTAGAAGAAGAGTAAACATCAAGAACACGATACCCAAAAGAAAAAAGTAAAATCACAAGAGAAAAAGAAATAAAAACTGAAATAATCCTAAAAAAAGAACCAAAATAATAATCATCAAACATAAATTACACCTCCATTTTTTCTTGTTCAAAAGGACTTTTATCATCAACCGGAGTTAAATCTCTATCCAAATATTCCTGCAATGTATATTCATAAACATTATTTGTAGTATATTGAATAACCTTATGAATACGTCTTAAAAATGCTTTCCAAGTATCCTTAAAATTCTTTTGTATACCCTCATACTGTTCTTCTAACGATATATTAGTAACTATAAACACTTTAGTATAGCAAGCAATCTTATTACTATAACGGGAAGGTAATTCCAAAGGATATACGTCTAAATAATTTAACATATCCTGTACTTTTAAATCGCTTCTAAATTCCTCAAAAACAACAACATCTTGGCATTGATAATTGTCAAAGGGATGTTTATAGTCCGTAATACGAAAAACCTTATCATCACCGAAAAAGTCCATTATAGAGCGGGTTTTTCCAGTACCAGGAGTACCATATACATAAGTAACCTCTAAGTTAAGTCTACGAGTAGATTTATATTTAGATTGTAAATAAATAGTTCTAACCCTATCAATTTTATCTAATTGGAGCATATAAGAAGGATTATCCTCCAATATATCAAAAGTAGTCATACCAGACTTTATCATATCGTAAAGGTCTTCTAAATCACTTCTATAACCTTGCCTATCATAAGGCATTTCTCCATATTCTTCATGAGTATCAGCAAGATTAGTTTCTTTCTTTTTATCATTTTCCCACTTACCTTCTTTAAAAACATAATCCCTATTTTGTTGGCTTGTACCTTTAGCAGGTTCTATATGTGGACCATTAAACTTATTTTTAACTGTACTAAATCGAGTAGCATTATTAAGACAAAAATAAACATGTGTATGATAAGTACCATTCTCACCAACTTCATCAGACATACACCAATAAACAAGACTAGAAAACTCAGACAATAAAGTTTTTATATTTTCATGGGTATAACCATATTTAGTAGGATTATTAATAGTTATCTGCCACTTTCTACATTTACTATCCTTATTAATAAAATCACCACCATTTCACTCAGAAATGACACAGAAGTTATAATGACACAACCACATGACACAACTTTTGACACAACATATTTCCCAACACTAATAACAATCAAAAGAAGCAATTAAGCCATTTATAAGTTAATATTTTTTATTTCCCAAGGGTTTGACACATGACACAGAAGTGCGCCTAGGTAATACTAGCTAGGCGCACTAGCTTGACCTCAAAATTTTATCTATTATTAACCCTTAAATGTAATTCATCACCTATCAAACAAACGTTATTTATATTAAATTCATCATATTTATGAGTTTGCTTACCAACAACAAACTCAATACGAGGTAGCATAAAGCCATCATCAAATACAAACAATACAACCTTAGTGCCAAATGTAGTTATATAAAGTAAATCTTTTAATTTCATAATCAACCCCCCCTATTCACAAAACTGAGATATAGCATTATAAGTAAAAAGACAATAAGAGCAACTACAATAATGACTACATTTGCAACAAGAACCTTTTATATTACATTTATCAACATGAGAGCATAGAAAGCCATCACAAAGAGTATCATATTTAACAATACTAAGCATTTATATATCCCTCCCAGTAATAGCCACAATATTCACACCATATAACGCAATAATAAGCACCATACTCCTCATCCCATTGCTTAGACACAATAGAAGATGAACCACATTTACAACCAACTACCATAAAATCACTCCAAACTAAAATTCTAATTTTCTAACATCATTTAAAAGAGAATAATCTTTACCAATAGAATCAACAATAAACCTATCCAATTCACAACTAGCAACCTTCAAACTACCTAATTTCAAAGCAGAAATATGACCAGATTTTATAAGTTTATATGTATCAGTAGGATTAATTCTAAGTTTTTTAGAAACCTCTTTAATTGTAAATAACTCCAAAATAATCACTCCTCCGGAAAAACTTCAATAAGAGAAACACCTAAAGCAAATGCAATTTTACGAGCATTTTTCAAACTAGGAATCGTTTTTCCGTTCATAATTTCATAAAAAGATGAAGGAGAAAGGCCAACCTTATTTATAATAAAGTTAGTTTTAAAGCCACTAGAGCGAATTATTTGTTTTATATTATTATTCATAAGAACACCACCTTCTTAATCGGTTAACCGTAATTAAATTGTACAACCGTTTTTCCGTTTTTGCAAGCATTATTTTTCGGAAAACCGTTTATGATTAAAATAAAGTATTATAAATTCCGTTTTTCTGTATTTTTATATTTACTTTACCGGATAAAAATGATAATATAACCGTATAAAACAAAAAAAGAAAGGTGATAAAATGGAAAACATAGGAGAATTGTTAAAAAAATTAAGGGAAGATAAAAAACTAACACTAAAAGAACTAGCGGACAAAAGCGGAGTTGGGCAAAGCACAATATCAGATATAGAAACTGGAAAAGCAAAAAACCCAAGAATAGACACGCTAATAAGTCTAGCAAAAGCACTAGATACAACAGTTAACATTTTCCTAGACATTCCTAATAATTCAGATATAAGTAAATTAGAAAAATATAAAGAAAAAAATCAAATCTTTTTTTCAAGATTCGATAAATTATCAAATAACGCAAAAGATAAAATGATAAAAATGCTTGAAATTTTTGAAGATGAAACAGAATAAGGATGTGATTTTTATTGTTTAATGACATATTAAAAAAAACTATACAAATGATAAATTGTGGAGAATTAAGAATAGTATATAAAGAAGTAGATTATACATTTACTGGAGTAACAATAAATAAAAATGAACAAACTGTAATAATATTAAATTCAAAATACTCATATGAATATAATTTAAATAAATTAATACATGAGATAACACATATAAGACAAATAAAAGAAAATATAAGTGTAAAAGAATGCGAAAAGCAGGCAGAGGAAACAGAAAATAACCCAGTTGCAAAAAAACAACTGGTTAATTTTATAAATAAATACGAACATACATTCTAAAGGAGTGATTTTTATGCGTGGCAGTATACGTAAAAGAGGCAGTATATGGTATTATCGTTATCGCGAAAATGACAAATTAATTGAAAAAAGAGGTGGTTCTAAAGAGGAAGCTGAAAAAAAGTTAAATGAAGCCTTATACAGAATAAATAATGGCTATATATCAGATTCAGATATGCTATTAAAAGATTATATGATTATGTGGGTGGATGATTATATAAAAGGCGAAAAAAGTGAAAACACTTATAATAAATATATACAAACAATAACTAAATATATAAACCCTATGATAGGATTTATTAAACTTAGTGATATTAAAGTAATGCATATTGAAAAATTTATAAGAGATTTGAAGAAAGTAAAAGTTAATACAAATAAATTAATTTCTCCAACATCTGTACAGAGCTACTATGGAATTTTAAGAGCAGCACTTAACAAAGCAGTGAAATTACAACTAATAAATAATAATCCTTGTAAATTTGTCGATACACCAAAACGTGCTAAATTCAAAGCAAATGTGCTTACCATTGATGAATTAAAAATTATATACGGGAAAGTTAATTCTAACACATATGAAGATTACATATTCAGACTTGCGTTAGATATTACATCCGAAACCGGATTAAGACGTGGAGAATTATGCGGGCTAGACATTGACAAAGATATTGATATAAGTAAAAAAACCTTAACAGTTCGTCAGGCTTTAATAAGGGTTAAAAATAATTATGTACTATCTGAAAAATTAAAGACTGAATCCTCTTACAGAACACTACCTATAAGTGATTCCATATGCAATAAAATTGAAAATCATAAAAAAATATTAAAGAAGAATCGAATAAAATACGGAGAATTTTATATAAAAAATAAATTTGACAATAAATATCCTAACCTTTTATTAGTTCAAGAGAATGGAAAATTTATAATTCCTTCAAGTTTACTTCAAAGAATAAAAAGATTAATGAAATATTGCAATATAGAAAAAAATATACGTTGGCATGATTTAAGACATACTAATGCAACATTATTATTAGAAGGTGGTGTAAGTATGAAAGTTCTTCAAGAAAGATTAGGCCATTCCTTAATGCAAACTACCAGCGACATTTACGCACACGTTACTGAAAATTTGAACAGAGAAGCAACCCAAACTATTTCAAATATCTTAGACTTAACTAAATAATCAAATTCATATTAAATTAAAAGTATCTATTTGTTTATCATGTGGGCAAATTTTGGGCAAAGCAATATTTATATACCGCTTAGCCATTCATTTACCTTGTTGCGAGATAAGCCATAAGCCGAGTTCTGTA
>NZ_LZZL01000142.1:0-8506 GCF_002006495.1 Clostridium sp. BL-8 | reverse complement strand
AGAGGTAACACTCCTTCCCATTCCGAACAGGAAAGTTAAGGTCTATAGCGCCGATGGTACTGCATGGGAGACTGTGTGGCAGAGTAGGACGTTGCGAGGTTAATATAAAAGGTGGTTAATTTAAACTACCTTTTTATTTTACGAAAAATTATAGTGGGTAATAGCAATTAAAATAATTTATGCATAAGCACTTACTCGTTTTTGAACTATTAGCAGAATATATGATAAGCTGTATAAAAGAAAGTATAAGACTAAAAAATGATTTTAAATTGAAATGTTAAATTATATATATAATAATGATTGATTTGGAGGTAGCTGTCATGAAAATTAATGAAATTTTTTTTGGTTCAAGGCCAAAATCTATTTTAAAAATAATAGAAAAAGGGAATTTAGATGAACTCAATAACTTCATAACAAATGGAGGAAATGTTAATGAAAAATATGATGACAAGAGCCTGCTTCATTTTGCTATAGATAATTGTGGAAAGAATTACTTTGAAATAATAGAACTTTTAATTAAAAATGGTGCGGATATAAACAGTAATCAAAGTTATTATAAAGAGATACCATTACATAGGGTCTGTGCAAGAATAAAACCTAATATGAGTGTTGTTAAATTAATATTAGAGAATGGATCTGAAGTAAACGCTGAAAATATAACAGGAAAAACTCCTATTTTTTATTGTAATTTTAGTTTTTCGGTAGAGCTATTGAATCTTCTTCTTAATTATCATGCAGATATAAATCATACCGATAAATATAACAATACTATTTTGCATGATGATTATGTAATGTGTGGTGATTTTGATGATTTCGAAGAATATTTGAAGGTTATTCTCTCTTTGGGCTTAGATATAAATTCAAAGAATAATTCTGGACAAACACCATTAAATTTATGTAAAAATAAGAAGATTGAGAATATATTAATTGAATATGGAGCAAAAAGAAGTATTTAGTTATACCGTTAGATACCTATGTAAAAAGTGTCTAACGGTATTTTATATTGATGATTTTATTAAGATATATAAATAATTAATTTATTATTTTAATTTTCCGTGATAATCATACACATTTGTTTTTTTATTATTATTGGAATCAGAATATCCTGCTAATGTTGAAAGTTCCGAAGTAGAATTTAGATTATTTTTATTATTTGAATTCTTAGTATATTTTGATGGAGAAAGATGACTATTAACTTGGCGAACTTTTTCGGAATTAAAACTTGGGTCAAATTCTGAGGAATGAATGTCAATTATTTTTTCAGTATCGTAAATTTTTGGAGATGGATCATCCGGCGTATTTTGTTTGCTCATAGAAATCACTCCTAACAATAATTTTAAGATTTTTTTATATATAATATGTATATAATATGTAGAATAAATTATATAGATAACTTTAAATAAAATATAACTATAGTATTATTATTATAAAAAAGGAGAATTCAATACATGAAATATTAAGGAGATTATTCCTTGGATATTTTACGATTATAAGTAAATAAATATAATTCTGTAGTATAATAATAATACACTGCTAAAAATGAAGAGGCCAAGATGATGATTAAAATAAAAAAAGCAGATAGTCTAAATATCTAAAGATAATAATTTAAATCTAAAATGATTGACTTATATTAAGGAGGAGTAAAAAATGAAAATTCATGAAGGTTTGCATGTACTTGAATTAGGTATACAAGAAAGAAGAATGAATCCTACACTTATCTTTGACGATGAAAATGTAATTTTGATAGATGCTGGGTTACCTGGACAATTAGAAAATATTTATGAAGAAGTTAGAAAAGCAGGTGTGGATTTTGAAATGATAAATAAAATATTTATAACACATCATGATTTAGATCATATTGGCAGTTTAGCTAGTGTAACTCAAAATTCCCAAAGTAAGATAGAAGTATTAGCAAGTGCTGGTGAAAAACCTTATATTGAAGGGGAAAAGACACCAATAAAATTTACAGCAGAACGTCTTAATTCTATGCCGGAAGATAAACGCAATGAAATGCTAGAACAGATTTGTAATCTTAAAACTAATGTTGATAAGATTATTGAGGATAATGAAGAATTTAATTATTGTGGGGGAATAAAGGTAATTCATACACCAGGACATACACCCGGTCATACTTGCTTCTATTTAAAAAAATATAAAACATTAGTAACAGGAGATGCGTTAAATGTAGTAAATGGTGAGTTAGTTGGACCAAACCCTGAATATACATTCGATATAGATGAAGCAAAGAAATCATTAAAGAAGCTTACTCAATATGATATTGAAACAGTTATATGTTATCATGGAGGGGTATTTACTAAAAATCCAAACAAGAAAATTGCAGAACTTGTACAAGGTTAAAGAATTTATATATTTAATTATTCTGGAAAAAGGAGTGCTCTAAATTGTATGTAAGCGAAACAAAAATTGTAGTAAGATATGCTGAAACAGATAAAATGGGTATAGTTCATCACTCTAATTATTTGATTTGGTTTGAAGCAGGCAGAACAGATTTTATTAAGGGGAGTAATATTAGCTATAGTGAAATGGAAGAAAAGGGGATATTAATTCCTTTAGCTGAAAGTAGTTGTAAGTATATTGTTGGTGCAAAATATGAAGATGAGTTAATTATTAAAACTTGGATTAAAGAATTTACACCAGTTAAAGTAGAATTTGGCTATTCAGTAATTAGAGAAAAGGATCAAAAGGAAATTGCTAAAGGAAGTACATTACATGTTTTTGTAAATAGTGATTTTAAAATAATTAACATTAAAAAAAGTCATTCTGAGATATTTGAAAAACTACGATCTTTACATAACTTATGAATATGCTAAAGCAATAAAAAAGCCTGCTTAAAGACATTTTTAGGCAAGCTTTTTTGTTAGAAAGTTATTCCTTAACCAACACTTTTAATATTTCAGCAATATAAATTGTGTGGTAATCTTTGTCAGGATACATTGTTTCATTAAATTTTGGTTCATCAAAATTTGCAAGTTCTATATCGGTGTGATACATTTTTTTACATATCATAGTCATTTTTGCTTCTTTAAAATAAGGACTAATTTCATCGAATACAGGAGTTAGATTTGCTTTTTCTACTTTGTTTACATCTCTTCCGGAAAGACTTCCACAAATACCGAGGGCCTTCTTATAATCTTCGCTAAAGAAAGATAAAGAAAAAGTATCATTTAAATCTATAAATTCTTTTGTATATCTACTTTGTCTAACATAAATTGTAGCTGAATTTTTTCCCCAGAATACACCAAGGCTTCCCCAGCTTGCAGTCATAGTATTAAATTTGCTTTCATTTCCAGCAGTGATTAGCAGCCATTCATTGCTAATTAGTGTAAAAGGATTCATGTTTAAGTCCTTAATTTCAATTTCTTTAAAAGCCATTTGTTTGCCTCCTTGATAAGTAAGTTATATTTATTTTAAATCTATTATAATTAAAGTGCCAATATAGGTTTAATCATAATAACTAAAATTATAACATACAAATAATATTTTATTTAAAAAACTTTTCTTTATATAAATTTATTTCTTTAAGAAATCGATAAGAGTTTTTGCTGCAATAGATAAATTAGATGAATTTTTATAAATTACGCCAATGTATCTAGGTGGAATCTGATGTTTAAGTGGAATTTCTATAAGTGTTTTATTCTCTAGTTCACTATCCAAAAATTCTTTTATTACAGAGGTAATTCCAAGTCCAATTTTTGCAGATTCGATTAAAAAATCCATATTACTGGCTTCAATGTCTGGAGTGATGGATAAATTTTGCGAAGCAAAGTAGTTATCTATATGCTCGCGGGTGGCATTAGGATTTTCTAGCAACATAAATGAACCCCTATTAAAAATATCTTTTGTATTTTTAAAATTTGATTTTTCCAGATAACTATTACTTGCAACCAAGATATCATGCATTTCTTTAAGTTTAACAAATTTAACATCAACTTTATTTGAAGTAGTTCCAATAATGCCTAAATCTAACTTTTCTTCTTGTATTAATTTAATAGTGTCAAGAGTAGGCCGATTTATGATTTTTATCTTAAAATCTGAGTACTCTTTTGTGAACTTTTCAAATTCAGGCAAAAAGTAACTTTTACCTATAGTGGTGCTTACACCTAAATTAATATTTCCTATTTCTTTATTTTTAAGTTTTTCTAAAATATGTTCTCCTAAGCTAAGCTCGCTTAAAGCATTATTAATATGTTTAAATAATATTTCTCCTTCTGGTGTTAAAGCCACTCCTTTTGAACTTCTGGAAAATAACTTTAGATTTAGATGGTTTTCTAAAGTTTTTATTGATTTGCTTACTGCAGGTTGAGAGACAAAAAGTACTTCGGCAGCATGTGATATATTTTTATACTTTGCCACTGTAAAAAAAGTTTTATATAAATTTAAATCAATAATCATAATATAACTCCTAATTATAGTATTCATAACTAATATATATTTTTATTATACATCAAGATAATGTAGAATATAAATAAGTTAAGAGAAATAAGTCAAAATTGATAAGAAAGGGAGAGCACATTATGAAAATTGGAATAATAGGAATTGGTGCTATTGGAGGATATATTAGTGCAATGCTTTGTAAGAGTAAAGAAAATGTTTATATTATAGCAAAGGGTGAGACTTTAAACAGCATTAGAAATAATGGTATAACTTTAAAAAATGAACTAAATGAAAGTTTTAATGTATATCCAAGGCTTGCAACTGATAATGCAAGTGAAATTGGAATTATGGATATTATTTTTGTTTGTGTTAAAGGCTATTCTTTAAAAGCGGCAGCAAGGACTATTTTACCGATGGTAGGTGAGCATACGCTGATTATTCCAATTATTAATGGAGTAGACGGAGGAAGTAAATTATACTCGTATTTAGGAAAGGGAAAAATAGCAGATGCTGTAATGTATATTAGCTCAAAGATTGAAGCGGATGGCGTAATAAAACAAACAAGTAAGAATGCTAAGATTGTAGTATCTTCAAATAGAAATAGACCTATTCATAAAAGACACTTAGAAAAAATTTACAATATTTTATCCAAAGCAAATATAGTATGTGAAGTAAGAAAAGATGCTGAAGTTGCGGCTTGGAATAAATATGTTTTTAACTGTGCATTTAATGTAACAGATTCATATTATGATGTTAGAGTAAAAGGAATACTTGAAGATAAAATGAAATTTGAGACCTTTTGTAATGTGGCTAAAGAATGTGAAGAAGTTGGAAGAATTAAGGGTATTAAATTACCACATAATATCTATGAAACTACAATTAATACTTTAAAAAGTCTATCTAAGAAAAGTATAAGTTCTATGCATAGAGATGTTGCACGTGGCAAAAAATTTGAACTTGAGTTATTTTGTGGAGATTTATGCCGTATGGGGAGAGACTTTGGAGTACCAACGCCATACACTCAAAAGGCATATGAGAAACTTAAAGTTTTACAGCCAATGTAAAATTCAATAGAGAATTGAGGAGTTATATTATATAATAGAGCTGCTGAAAAAGGCATTATAAAAATGTTACTTTTTTAGTAGCTTTATATTATTTATGGATATAGATACATGATAATATTGAAAGAGAAAAAGGTTAAGAATATACAAATGGAGGTGAACTATTAGTGCAGAATTAATTAATCTGTCACTAATTATTAAACTATGGATTTTAAAAATAAAATATGTGTAATTACAGGTGGAGCTTTAGGTATTGGCAGATGCTTAACAAGGGAATTTGCTTTTTCAGGTGCAAAGGTTATTTTCATTGATAATAATAAAAAAGCAGGAGAAGAAAATTTAAAATATATTAGGACAAAAGGAGGAGAAGCAGACTTTTTTCTGGGAGATATTTCGGAGGAAAACATATTATACAACTTTGCAGATTTTGTTATAGGAAAATATGAACGTATAGATTATTTGATTAATAATGCTTGTATAAGTAAAAAAGGAATTTTATCTAAATGCTCATATGAAAATTTTAATTATGTACTAAGAGTAGGAGTAACTGCTCCATATATGTTAGCTCAATTATTTATGGATAACTTTAATAAAAATGGAGCAATTGTAAATATCTCATCAACAAGAGCTAATATGTCTCAAGCTGATACAGAAAGTTATACTGCCGCTAAAGGCGGCATATCAGCACTTACACATGGACTTTCTATAAGTCTTTCCAATAAAAATATTAGAGTAAATTCGATAAGTCCAGGCTGGATTGATACAGGTGCTTACTATGATGAAAGATATGTTCCTGATCATAGCAAGAATGATGAACTGCAACATCCATCAGGAAGAATAGGGAATCCAAAGGATATTGCAAGAGCAGTTATGTTTCTGTGTAATGAAGACAATAGTTTTATTAATGGTGAAAATATTAATATAGATGGCGGTATGGCAAAATTGATGATTTACAATAACGACAATGGATGGAAGTACAATATTTGAATCAAAAATAATATATAAAGTTAGATAATAATCTTATGTGCATCATTAAAATTATTTTTAATGAACATAAGGTTATTTTATTTTAAATAAATATTTAATTAGCTATTAAAAAATTTCTATAGCTTGTCAATAAAAAAAATTGATAAAGCTAAAAAATAACCTGATTTGATAAGAAAACATTCAATTTAAAGCTAAAATTTATATAAAATTATTTTTGTTATTTTACATATTTATCATTAAGTGTGGGAATAAATTTGAAACATTAAACATAGTATAAAGTAGAGTAACTAAAGGAGGAATAAGAGATGAATTATTTAATTAGTAAACTAAATTCTACGTTTAGAGATAAGAAGACTTATTTTTTCATTGTATTAATCATGTTTTGTTTAGGGATATCTTTTGGACTTTATACTGTTAAATGCATGGGAGCATCAGATAAAAAGGATCTAGCCAATTATTTTTTTAGTTTTACGAATTCAATAGGAAGTCAACCAATTAATTATGGAAATTTATTTTATGAGGTTATGAAGAAAAATATATTGATCATTGTACCTATATTTATATTAGGTTTAACTTTTTTTGGAGCTCCTATAATATTAATTTTAGATTTATTAAAAGGTTTTACGCTCGGGTATACTTTTTCTTTTATCATAACAACCTTTGATGGAAAAGGAATTGGACTAGCTTTAGCATCTGTTATTCCTCAAAATTTAATATATATTCCATGCTTTATAGCGTTAAGTGTCATTAGCTTGTCTATCTCTACAGAAAAATTTAAGGGAAAGTTCTTTAAACGCATGAACAATAAGGATCCTTTTCTAGATGGTGTATTAAATAAGTTAATTGTGGTTGGGGTACTATTTATAATTGGGATGTTAATTGAAACTTATATATCACCATCTCTAATAAGATTTGTGGCTAGAAAATTCTATTTATAAAGAAGAATATAAACATATGAAAAATTAAAAAAGGGAAATTGACAATTTTGTCGAATACTAATCTTAATCAATGGTATAGGAGATAATAATGATAAATAGTATAAATAATTATAAAGATTATTTGTTAGAAAGTGGTAAGAGTGAAAACACTATATATGCATATGTGACTGATGTTAGTTTATACCTTAAATTTTTAAATAGAAAAAAAATCGATTTATATACGAGTGATAAATTAACAATTATGTCTTATATACAAAACCTTATTAACCAAGCAAAATCAGAAAGATCTATAAATAGAATAGTAATAAGCCTCAGAAATTTTTATTCATATTTAAAAAGTGAAGCATTAATAAATGAAATCCCTAAAATAGAATATAAGAGTTCTAAAAATAATAGAAAATTGCCACAGATATTAACCATTGAAGAAGTAGATAAAATAATCAGGGTAGTAGAAAAAGATTGTTCTAAAGGCATACGAGATAATGCACTATTAGAATTGATGTATGCTACTGGAATGAAAGTGTCTGAACTTATTGGATTAAATGTAGATGATGTTAATCTTGATTTGAATTTTGTTAGATGTACAGATAACAAACATCTTGAAAGACTTATCCCTATAGGAAGAAGTGCATGCAAGGCATTAGTAGAGTATTTGAGTATACGATATAAAATAGCACAGTGCGGAGTAAATAATCTTTTTGTGAATTTAAATGGGAATAAACTTACAAGACAAGGAATCTGGAGAATTGTTAAGGAATATTCTAGAAAAGCAGGCATTGATAAAGATGTTAATCTAAATACTTTTAGGCACTCATTTGCAGTTCATTTACTTCAAAACGGAGCCAATGTTAGAGCGGTGCAGAAATTACTTGGAAATCAAGTTCTAACATACATGGACACATATTATGAAATTATAAACAACGATAAAATTAACTATATATACATGCATACCCATCCAAGAGCTTGATATTTAGTTACTGACGTAAATAACATATTGAAAAAGTTGAGATATTACCACCGATATTTTAAGTCGGTGGTAATTTCATAATTAAACATATTTTTTAGATTAATAAGAAAAATTATGATCTATTTTTTTCATATTTATAAAAATAATTTTACATAAAT
>NZ_LZZL01000141.1:0-8778 GCF_002006495.1 Clostridium sp. BL-8 | reverse complement strand
AGTAGGACGTTGCGAGGTAAGATAAAAGATAGCTGATATGGCTATCTTTTTTATTATAACTATATTTCTATATCGAAATTAATCTATAATTAAAATAGTTTTGATTGTTTAGAACAGGGGATTAAGTAATATCTGTACCTAAAAGAGTCAGTTTTATATTATGGTAGTATAACATTTTGTCCTTATTGGATAGAATGCTTTTTTATTTTGCAAAGTTTTTGAGATACTACTTATTTTAATTTATAAAGAATAATTATGAGTGGCACAATGGGTTACTTTGTCTTGTGGAAAGATAATAATTAGAATGTTACTAGGCATTATGGAAGAGTATTTATATATATGGTAAAATTTAATAAAATAATATATTATCCTAAAGACAAAAAAGATAAAATCATATTATATTCTTAAATTGTAAATAGTAATTGAATAAGGAGCTTATAGAAGTGTTTAATGCTAGTGAGTATTTGGAAAAAGGGCTTGGAGTTAAGATAAGTAAAGATATTGCTGATATGATTAATAGCGAAGCCTCCTTTGTGGAATTTCCAGCTAAACATATTGTATTGTATTGTTGGAAGGAATGAGATCAACAAGACTCTATTTTATTATTTCTGGTATAGTTAGAGGCCATTATATCGATGAACAGGGAAATGATGTTACAAAATGTTTTAGCAGCGAGAATGAAATATTTTTTTCTGAAGGTTTATGGATAGAAAAGCCTTCATCATTTACTATTGAGTGTTTAGAGGATTGTGCATGTATTCAATTTTCATATGAATTTATACATAGAATTATGAACGAAGATGATGTGATTAAGTCCTTAATTTTTAACTATTATTTAAAGATAGTTAGAAGATTAGAAAGTAAGGCTAAAAATTCAGCTTTGCTTAATGCAAAAGAACAGTACATTGAATTTTGCAAAAAGTATCCTAATCTACATAACAGAGTTGAGCTTAAATGTATTGCATCTTATATAGGGATCAGGCCAGCATCTTTGAGCAGAATAAGAAAAGAAATGAAAAATAATTCTTTAAATTAACCTATGTGAATTACTGAAATAATTCTTTCTTCTATAATTTTATAAGAAGAAAGGAGTGTAGCATGTGAAGTATGTATTGATTACTGGTGGGACAAGCGGAATTGGCTTTGAATTTGCAAAGAGTTTTGCTAAGGATGGATATAATATTGTCATTGTTTCTTCTAACAATGAGAGATTGCAAAAGACGAAACAAAAATTAGAGAATGAGTTTGATATACATGTATTAATATATCAGCAGGATATGGGAAAGATAGGAGCGGCAATACAATTATATAACAAGATTAAAGAAGATAATTTAAGGGTTTCGGTGCTTATAAATAACGCAGGAATAGGATTAGCTGGTCCGACAGATAAAATAAATTTTGAACGTGATGAAAGCATGATGATATTAAATACGATAAATCTTGTAGAGCTATGTAAATTATTTGTTTCCGATATGTATAAGTGTGGAAATGGCAGGATTTTAAATGTTTCGTCTATAGGTGCTCTTCAGCCAGGACCATATACTAGTACTTATTGTGCAAGCAAAGCCTTTGTATTAAGTTATAGCAGAGCAATTAGTTATGAAGCAAAGAAAAGAGGTGTACAAGTTTCTGCTTTGTGCCCTGGTCCTACAAAAACGGATTTTTTTGTGAAGGAAGGAACAAAGACACCACAAAATGCTATGACTGCTGAAGCAGCTGTGACATATGCCTATAAACAGTTTATAAAAAATAAAGATATTATTATTCCAGGTTTCAAAAACCGAATAACAAGATGGTTTCCAATTAAGTTAAAGATGAGATTTATTGCAAAAATGAAGCGAGAAATTTAATATCGTAGTTTTTTATACAGATATGTTTTTAAAATAAAAGTAAATGAAGAGAAATACAAATAGTGGTATAATTGTAAAGGAATAAGTGAGAATGGTAATGTGGAAGTGAAGTTAAAAAACAAAGCATTGCTAAAAGTTAAACTAATTAAAAATTGAACAAAGAAGTATAAGGTATAATATGTAATTGGCGATAAATATATTATAATATTGTTATTAATTGAAGCATAGAGAACGAGTGTGAGGTAAAAATGGATATTTACGTTTATAAAACTTATGAAGAATGGTTTGATGACAAGCCTACAGAGACTCTCGAGGGAGAAGTTAATTCTGTATACAATGGAGTCTTTGTGATTGATACGACTATAGATTACAAAAGTTACAGACAAATGTTATCTCTGAAAAATAATTTTGCAGTAATATACAAGCTTCCTTATGGATTCTTATCTTATGCAAAGGAAATAAACGTGTATTTAAATATTACTTCTTGGCAAAATTCTGAACCTGAAATTTCGTTCAAAGGAGAAGTATGTGAAGATCAATGCGGGGACAGTCATGTAGTATTTATAACTGAGGATGGGTTCAAGCAGTGCATATCATTAGATGGTATTTATGCTGTTACATACGAAAGGTAGGCATTGTATGAATTTAATAGAAGTAGATTTGAGAATGTTGTACAGAACATGGAAATCAAACTTAGGGCCATTTAGATGTTTCTTAAGAAGTGCACCATTTGTATCACTGCAAACATATGATGATTTTTCATTAAGGGAAGAAAACATAAGTGAACTAAATGAAATTATATTAAAAGATGTGATTAAAAATTGTAATGAAGATAATTTCTTAATTGTTGACCTACCATTAGAAGATATTTTGGATTTAGCCTTAGTATTAAATAATGATTATTGTATAAGACCTATTTTAAATGTTAATCTTCTATTTCATCCATTTGGGATAATTGGGAATAAGGATAGTATTAGTAAGTTGATAAATAATGGATTAAAACTAAAAAAAATAAATCCAAAGAAATTTGTTATGTTAATTCCTTATGATAGGTATGATAATAATTTAAAAAATGAAGATTTAACAGACAAGCTGAATAATCAATATGGCATAGGGGAGGATGATCTTCCCTATGTTGAAATGCTAAAAGAAATGAGATATAACAAGGTAACTATTTTAACTAAGGATGAGATAAAGGAAGATTTAAAAGAATACGTAAATTATATAGAAAAAGATATAAGGGTAGAAATAATAAGGGTGATGATATAGTGAGAGACATTAGAAAAATATTAAAGGAAAACAAAAAGAGAGCATTATCAATAGCAGTGGCAGCAGCATTCGCAGTTGGCAGCCCTATTGGACTTGGAGGTTGTTATAATGCGAATCCAAAAGATGATGATGACGATCAAGAAAATAACAGTTCTGGGGGCGGTGGCGGATATTCTGGGGGATGGCATAGCTATGGTGGAGGTTCGTCAAGTGGAAAATCTTCAATAAGTGATGGATCAAGTGGGGGAAAGACATCAGGATACTCGGGATCAATAGGAGGAAGCTCATCAAGTTAATTCTTATAGTATAAAGATTAATTAAAGGAGTGAATAATGCTATGGAAAAACAACTTAAATATACTGAGGATGTTTTATTTAATAACTATATGGTTAGTTCATTAGGAGAAGAGCATGTTCATTCACAGATACCTTTCTATTTTGATAAAGTTACCTATGAGAAGATGATATTTTATAGTGAAGAAATAAATAGAATTTCATTAGGGATATTAAATGAAATTAAAGGAAATCATAAGGAAGCATTAAACTATTTTGATAACTTTATTCTTAAAGAAAAGATATTTGATTTAAAGTGCCCAGTTTCACCAATGTTTTGGACAAGATATGATACATTTATAGATATTGATAATAATATTTATTTTGCTGAGTTCAATTATGATAAACCTTGTGGGCAAAAAGAAATACATTTAGCAGGAAAGAATAATTTTGAAGGAAATTTAAATTGTAAATTTATTGATACTTTAATAAGTGAGCTGATAGAAATCTGCTTTAAGTATTCAGGAGCTAAAGAAAAAATAAATGTGGGATTTTTGATGGATCCATGTCATTATGAAGAATTTCATCACAGCTTTTACTTTAAATATATATTAAAGAATACAAATATTAATATTGTACAGGTAGGTCCTATTAATTTGTCTGTTAAAGATGGATATGTTTATGGATATTCAACTATTAAGTTAACTGTAATTTTAAGGCTGTTTCCTACTGAATTCTTCTCTGAAATTACAAATATAAACGAAATTTTAGAGTGCGTTGATAAAGGAAAGTTATTTCTAATTAATGACCCAAGAATTATTGCTATTCAAGCAAAAGGCTTCCTTGCTTATTTATGGGATTTGGTGAAGAAAGATTCTAAGCTTCTCTCTTTAAGGGATAAGGAAGTTATTTGCAAATGTATACCTTATACGGAAATATTAGAAGCAAATCACATTGATGAGGTAATAAAAAATAAAGATAATTATGTTATCAAGTCTTCCTTAGGAAGATATAGCCAAGAAGTATACATTGGGAAGATGTATACGCAAGAGACGTGGGAAAAGCAGATAAAAATTATATTAGAAAGCCCGAAAATACATGTAAAGCAAAACTTAATTAATATAAAAGAAGACTATACTTATGCTCCAAGCGATTTTAATATGAATATTCCTACTTTAGCCTTTGGAAATTTTGGTGTTTACTTAATAAAGGATAAGGTTCAAGGATTTTTAGTTAGGTGGAGCAGCGATTTTTTGACTAATGATAACTACACATGGATGTGTCCATTAGGAGTTAAAGATATACCAATTTATATAGAAAAATTCAAAGGAAATAATAGAAAGAAAGTTTGGGATAAATTAATAGAAGAGATCACCTTTAAATATGATTTTACAGGAGCATATACAAATTATAATGAGTATATTTCCTTAGATTCATTGATTATAGATGAAAGTATTTATAAGGAAATGCTTTTTGCAAGTCATAAGTTTTGTGCGATATTAAAAAGAATGTATCCATATG
This sequence comes from Clostridium sp. BL-8, assembly GCF_002006495.1. Taxonomy (NCBI): domain Bacteria; kingdom Bacillati; phylum Bacillota; class Clostridia; order Eubacteriales; family Clostridiaceae; genus Clostridium; species Clostridium sp. BL-8. The sequence continues at coordinate 3,866 of NZ_LZZL01000141.1, read as the reverse complement.
TACAAAAAAACATAGAACTTTTGGGACCTATACTTGGAATACCGGAAGAGCTTTATAAGTTAACTTCTATTTCATGCACTTCTGTTCTTTGTGCATTAGGAAGAATAGATTTTGTTATTGATAATAATGGAGAATTAAAAATTTTAGAGTTCAATTCAGAAACCCCAGCGGGTTTAGTTGAAGCTATTGGTGTAAACTCTGTAGTCAGTAAAGAATTAAAAATTAAATATGCTGATCCTAATGAAAATTTTAGGAATAAAATAAAAGATGTATTTTCACATATATTAGAAGAATTTAAACAATATAAAAAAGTGAAAAATATAGGAGTCGTGACTTCATGGTATTATGAAGATATATATACAAGTAACTTAATTGCTGAAATATTAAAGGAACTGCAACAGTATGATATTACTTTTGGAAATATATATGATTTGAAGGCTAAGAACAATAAACTTTATCTTTATGGAAAAGAAATTGATGCTATTTACAGGCATTATCCTTTAGATTGGTTTTATTATGATGAAAAAATGCGACATACAATTGAAATTTTAAATTCTGGAGATTATTTAATAAATCCAGCGCATACGTTAATAACTCAATCTAAAGCGTTTTTTGCGGTGATTTATGAATTAATAGGGAAAGAATTTTTTACAGAAGATGAGGAAAAATTTATTTTAAGGTATATACCATATACATGTTTAGAACCCGATAATAAGCTTTCACCTGATTATGTAGCCAAGCCATATTTATCGAGAGAAGGTTCTGGAATTACATTGAGTTATTCCCAAAATAGCAGCTTAAATGATGTTATATTTCAAAATAGAATAAATACTAGGCCTTTAAATATAGAGGTGTATTCAACAATAAAAGAATATAGTAAATATCAGTTTCCTGTGATAGGAGTATATGTAACAGATGATAAGCCATCTGGAATATATACTAGAATGGGTGATTTTATAACTAATAAAAATGCTATATATATGCCTACATATATTAAGTAAAATTAAGAAAGGAGATAATTTTTATGAATGGTATTCTCAATAATATTGTATCAAGCATTATCTTTGGATTAATAGGAATTATACTTTTAATTTTTGGATATTGGTTTTTTGATAAGGTTTTAACTAAAATTGACTTCAATCAGGAACTAAAGGAGAAAAATGTTGCTATGGCTATTGTTATAGCTGGTTTTATGATTGCTATTGGCATTATAATTGCAGGAGTTGTATCCTAGATGATTCCGCTACTGAAACATAAAAGAATAAGAAAATTAGTAAAAGAAAACTACCTTTAAAGATAAAAATTAAAGGTAGTTTTTTTATTTCAAAAGTACGTATTATTTATAGCAATAAATTAAATAATAGTATTAGACACTTTTTCTAAGCCAAGTGGAAACGTATTGATTTATAGAGAATATAGTGTGAATTTAATGAGATAAGGAGGAAAAGTATGAGAAAGAATGTACTAAAGAAAATTTCAGCAATAATAGTATTTATTTTGTGTATATCAATGTCTTTAAATAATACTGCATATAGCTTTGAGTTTAAAGCAATAGGAGTGGCGAATAAAAGTAATGTAGAACGTAGTAAGGATATAAGAGTACAAGACGACTTTTATAATGCAGTAAATAAAGAATGGCTATTGAGTACAAAACTTCAAGATGGATACATTTCGTATGGAACTTTTGAAGAAGTATGTGGAAAGGTAAATGATGACATGCTAACCATAATACTAGATATACAAAAGAATAAAGATAAATATAACAAAAATGATGACGAGATAAAGGCTTTAAATTTATATAATAACTATTTGAATATACAAAAGAGAAATGAACTGGGTGTAAAACCAATAAAAAAATATATTAATATGGTTAATGAAATAGAAAGCATAGAAAAGTTAAAAGATATATTAGGAAACAATGAATTTTCATACTTTCAACCTCTAATTAATCTTGGAGTTGGACCGGATTATAAAGACAGTAATACAAATGTTTTATATGTATCACGCAGTAATCTTGGTTTAGGTAATTCTTTTTATTATAAGGACAATAGTGAAAACGGGAAAAAGATAAAGGATGCGTACATTAATTATTTGACTAAATTACATACATTGTATGGAGAAAGCGAAGAAGAGGCAAAAAATAGTGCTCAGACTTTTTATAACATGGAAAAGAATGTAGCGCAGATGATACCATCTTATGAAGAAGATGCTAAAGACGAAGACAGAGTCTTAAAATCATATAATGTGTATACAGTTAAAGAGTTAGATAAATTAGTACCCAATATAAACTTTTCTAAGATGCTAAGCAACTTAAATATAAATAAAGCTAATAAGGTGATAGTAGAAAATCCAGAGGAACTGAGATTAGTGAATTCATTTATAACAGAAAAAAACATAGAGAATATGAAGAGATATTTGAAAACAAGTATATTACTCAATACAGATAGTCTTTTGACAATGCAGCATCGAGAGGCCTGCGACGAATTAAGAAGAATATTCTATGGAGTAGAGCCTACTGATTTAAATGAAGGATGCGGAGTTAAATTTGTAAGCTGCCAATTAAATGAAATTATAAGTAAGTTATATGTAAATAAGTATTTTGACAAAGAATCTAAAGATGATGTGGAAAATATGTCTAAGGAAATAATAAAAAATTTTGAAAAGAGATTAAAAAATAATACATGGATGAGTAAAGCAACAAAGAAGAAAGCACTGAGCAAGTTAGAACATGTTAATGTAAAAATAGGTTATCCTGAAGAATGGAATGATTATAGTGATGTAGAAGTGAATTCTTATGATGAAGGTGGTTCATTAGTAGACAATGTGATGAATATTTATATGTCACAAAGCAAGAGACAATTTTCAAAGTTAGATAAGCCTGTTAACAAAAGTGAGTGGAATATGGGAGCTTGTGCAGTAAACGCTTATTACAACGCATTGAATAATGAGATTGTATTTCCGGCGGGAATATTACAGTCACCATTTTATGATAAAAATGCAAGTAAAGAAAAAAATCTTGGAGGAATTGGTGCCGTTATTGGTCATGAACTTACTCATGCCTTTGACAATACAGGAGCTCAATTTGATGAAAATGGGAAACTAAAAAATTGGTGGAATGAGAATGATTATGAGGAATTTATTAGTAGAAGCAAGAAAATAGTAGACTATTACTCTAATATAGAAATAAATGATGGAAAACACGTAAATGGCTTTTTGACAGTAGGGGAAAATATAAGTGATTTGGGAGGCATAGCATGCGTTTTAGATATTGCAAAGAAGACAGAAAATCCAGATTTAAAAGCTTTATTTGAAAATTATGCAACAATTTGGAGGGAAGTCTCAACTAAAGAACTAAAGGAGTATCTATTAAATAATGATTCACATGCTCCCAAGAAAGTTAGGGTTAATGTAGTATTATCACAATTTGAAGATTTTTATAAAACTTATAATATAAAAGAAGGCGATGAAATGTACGTAAAGCCTGAAGAAAGAGTAGGGATATGGTAAAAAATAAATGAAAATATTAATTGAAATCTAATAAAAATAGAAGTGATACTTAGGATAAGATCAAAAATACTAATTAAACATATCCTAGTGTATCACTTTGTATATAATTGAGTAATAATGAGTAAAATGAAGGAAGTAAGGAATATTTATAAAAAAATGCTAATAAATTAGAATAGGATGATAGATATGGTGATATAATAAGTTTTGTTGTCGCGAGAGTTGATAAAAAATGAAAAAACATCAAAAAAAGATGTTGACATTAATTCAACTAAATGATAAACTAAATGAGTTGCTTGAGGGCAACAAGATCTTTGAAAATTGAACAGAAAATAATAAGTACATTTAAGTAAACCAGCAAT